>JBGSUK010000019.1:0-121705 GCA_041753455.1 Anaerolineae bacterium
AGGCTGCGGCCCATCAGGTAGTTGGCGGGGTAACGGCCCACCAAGCCGACGACGGGTAGGGGGTCTGAGAGGATGATCCCCCACACTGGGACTGAGACACGGCCCAGACTCCTACGGGAGGCAGCAGTGAGGGATATTGCACAATGGGGGCAACCCTGATGCAGCGACGCCGCGTGGGTGATGAAGGTCTTCGGATCGTAAAACCCTTTTCCCCGTGACGAGACAGGACGGTAGCGGGGGAATAAGCCTCGGCTAACTACGTGCCAGCAGCCGCGGTAAAACGTAGGAGGCGAGCGTTATCCGGAGTTACTGGGCGTAAAGCGCGCGTAGGCGGTGGGGTAAGTGACTTGTGAAAATGCCCGGCTAAACTGGGCGAGGTCAGGTCAGACTGCCTTACTAGAGGGTGGTAGAGGAGTGCGGAATTCGGGGTGTAGCGGTGAAATGTGTAGAGATCCCGAGGAACACCAGTGGCGCAAGCGGCGCTCTGGGCCACTACTGACGCTGAGGCGCGAAAGCGTGGGGAGCGAACGGGATTAGAGACCCCGGTAGTCCACGCCGTAAACGATGCCGACTCGATGTTCACCTGGCGCAAGCCAGGGGGGTGTCACAGCTAACGCGATAAGTCGGCCGCCTGGGGAGTACGGTCGCAAGGCTAAAACTCAAAGGAATTGACGGGGGCCCGCACAAGCAGCGGAGCGTGTGGTTTAATTCGAGGCTACACGAAGAACCTTACCTGGGTTTGACATAGCGGTGGTAGGGAACCGAAAGGGGACCGACCTTCGGGAGCCTGTACAGGTGCTGCATGGCTGTCGTCAGCTCGTGCCGTGAGGTGTTCGGTTAAGTCCGAAAACGAGCGCAACCCCTAGTGCCAGTTACAAGTGTCTGGCGCGACTGCCCGGGGGAACTGGGAGGAAGGTGGGGATGACGTCAAGTCAGCATGGCCTTTATGTCTAGGGCTACACACACGCTACAATGGCCGGTACAATAGGCAGCCAAGCCGCGAGGCGGAGCGAATCCAATAAAGCCGGTCACAGTTCGGATTGCAGGCTGCAACTCGCCTGCATGAAGTCGGAGTTGCTAGTAAACGCGGGTCAGCTACACCGCGTTGAATACGTTCCCGGGCCTTGTACACACCGCCCGTCACGTCATGGGAGCTGGTCATGCCTGAAGTCGGTGGGTTAACCGCAAGGAAATAGCCGCCAAAGGCAGGGCTGGTGACTGGGACGAAGTCGTAACAAGGTAGCAGTAGCGGAAGCTGCGGCTGGATCACCTCCTTTCTAAGAGTGTGCAAGGTGGCTGCGAAGTCATCTTAAGGGAGTCCAAAGGACTTCCGGGATGGTTGCAAGATCATCCGAAACAAGCGGATACACTGTATCCAAACCAAGGTCTGCCAAACTGTCGGGAAGATAGTTCAGGTCACGCATTGAGGGTGAAGGTGGGGGGAATGTAGCTCAGCTGGTTAGAGCGTCCGCCTGATAAGCGGGAGGTCAGAGGTTCGAGTCCTCTCATTCCCACACGGGGACATAGCTCAGATGGGAGAGCGACGCCTTTGCACGGCGTAGGTCAGGGGTTCGAATCCCCTTGTCTCCATGAGGCCAAGCTAAGAGGGAGAAACAGCGACTTGCGAATTAGCGAGTGGGTGTGGATCCTTGGGTAAGAATTGTCAGCGATGGCAAGGACAACCGCCAGCCTCAACCCGATCATGAGAACAGGTCAAGCAACCCCGGCTTTAAGCGTTGGGGCAGCATGAGGGACTCATGATGGAGTTCTCCGGAGGGGGAACGCACATTAACAACAGAATAGTCAAGAAGAAAACGACACAGAGAACAAGAAGAAGTCATAAAGTCGAAGTAGTCCAGGTGGAACAACACGAGACTCAATTTCTCCGGATCACCCGGTTACAGCCTAAGGTTGTAGTGGGGAGGCTGGAGGAAGCGAATAAGGGCAAATGGGGGATGCCTGGGCAGCGCGTGCCGAAGAAGGACGTGGTACACTGCGAAAAGCGTCGGTGAGGGGTGTGCACCCGCATGAGCCGACGATGTCCGAATGGGGAAACCCGCGTTGGGGCATGCCAACGCATTGTCTGCTGAATCCATAGGCAGATGAGGGGCACCCGGGGAACTGAAACATCTTAGTACCCGGAGGAAAAGAGAGGATTCTGCGAGTAGTGGCGAGCGAAAGCGGAAAAGCCCAAACCGGAGCAATCCGGGGTTGTAGGCCGTGCGAACGGGATCTGAGAGGGTTAATCGAAGCGGTCTGGAAAGCCGCGCCGTAGACGGTGAAAGCCCGGTAGATGAAAACTCAAACAGCCTAGCACTGAGCCTGAGTACGACGGGGCACGCTAATCCCGTCGGAAGCAGGGGAGTCCACTCCCCAAGGCTAAATACATGCGCTGACCGATAGTGAACAAGTACAGTGATGGAACGGTGAAAAGAACCCCGGTGAGGGGAGTGAAATAGAACCTGAAACCGTTTGCCTACAAGCAGTCAAAGCACTACGAGTGTGATGGCGTGCCTTTTGGAGAATGAGCCACCGAGTTCATCCATGTCGCAAGCTTAAGGGAGATACACCCGGAGGCGAAGCGAAAGCGAGTTTGAAAGGGCGAGGAGTGGCATGGATGAGACACGAAACCAGGTGAGCTACCCATGGGCAGCGTGAAGCGGAGTTAACCCTTCGTGGAGGCGCGAACCAGTAACTATTGCAAAAGTTTTGGATGACCTGTGGGTAGGGGTGAAATGCCAAACGAACTTGGAGATAGCTTGTTCTCCCCGAAATAGCTTTAGGGCTAGCGTCGAGGCAGGACTGTGGGAGGTAGAGCACTGATTGAGCTAGGGGCCGCAAGGTTACCAAACTCATTCAAACTCCAAATGCCTACAGTTAACGCCCGGCAGTTGGACGGCGGGAGATGAGTTTCGTCGTCGAAAGGGAAAGAACCCAGCCCCCCAGTTAAGGTCCCCAAGACCGTGCTAAGTGGCAAACGAGGTGGGTGTGTGTAGACAGCCAGGAGGTTGGCTTAGAAGCAGCCACCCTTTAAAGAGTGCGTAATAGCTCACTGGTCAAACGCATCTGCGCGGATAATGTAACGGGGCTCAAGCACGGCACCGAAACTAGGGATACAGCAATGTATAGTAGGGGAGCGTCGTGATTCCGTTGAAGGCCGACCGAAAGGCGGGATGGAGGGATCACGAGTGAGAATGGTGGCATGAGTAGCGAGAAACGTGTGAGAACCACGTTCGTCGAACGTCTAAGGGTTCCGACGGAAGGTCAGTCCGCGTCGGGTTAGTCGGGCCTTAGCCGAGGCCGCAAGGCGTAGGTGATGGACAACGGGTGAATAGTCCCGTACCGGCTGGTGGAGTATGTGAGGGACGGGTGAGGATAATGCAGCCTTCGGATGGAAGAGAAGGTGGCAAGCGGTTAGACGCCGTGATGCCGGAGCCTACGGGCCGCAAGTGCATGAGTCCCTGCCTCAAGAAAAGCTCAACAGCGAAGAAGCCAGCCGCCCGTACCGCAAACCGACACAGGTAGACGGGTAGAAGATACCAAGGCGAACGAGCGACACCTTGTTAAGGAATTAGGCAAAATAGCCCCGTAACTTCGGGAGAAGGGGCGCCACAGTAATGTGGCCGCAGTGAAAGGGTTCTGGCGACTGTTTAACAAAAACACAGGTCTCTGCGAAGGTGCAAACCGACGTATAGGGGCTGACACCTGCCCAGTGCCGGAAGGTTAAGAGGAGAGGTTAGTGCGCAAGCACGAGGCTTTGAATTGAAGCCCCGGTGAACGGCGGCGGTAACTATAACCGTCCTAAGGTAGCGAAATTCCTTGTCGGGTAAGTTCCGACCCGCACGAATGGTGTAACGATCAGAACACTGTCTCAACAAGGTCCTCGGCGAAATTGAAGGGCGCGTGAAGATACGCGCAACCCGCAGCTGGACAAAAAGACCCCGTGGAGCTTGACTGTAGCTTGCTATTGCGTTAGGGCGAGATTTGTGTAGGATAGCTGGGAGGCAGAGAACCTAGGGCGCTAGCCTTGGGGGAGCCGACGGTGAAATACCAGCCTGATTTCGCTTTGGCCCTAACCTGTTGCCCTGAAGCGGGCATGGGGACAGTGGCAGGTGGGCAGTTTGACTGGGGCGGTCGCCTCCTAAAAGGTAGCGGAGGCGCCCAAAGGTTGGCTCAGGTGGAATGGAAACCCACTGAGGCGTGTAATGGCACAAGCCAGCTTGACTGCGAGGCCTACAAGCCGAGCAGAGACGAAAGTCGGGCATAGTGATCCCACGGTACTGAGTGGAAGGGCCGTGGCTTACCGGATAAAAGCTACCCCGGGGATAACAGGCTAGTCTAGTCCAAGAGTTCACATCGACGACTAGGCTCGGCACCTCGATGTCGGCTCGTCGCATCCTGGGGCTGGATCAGGTCCCAAGGGTTGGGCTGTTCGCCCATTAAAGCGGTACGTGAGCTGGGTTCAGACCGTCGTGAGACAGGTCGGTCTCTATCCACTGTGGGCGTAAGAAGGTTGAGGGGAGCTGCCCCTAGTACGAGAGGACCGGGGTGGACGCAGCGATGGTGTGCCGGTTGTCGCGCCAGCGGCAGAGCCGGGTAGCTAACTGCGGAGCAGAGAACCGCTGAAAGCATCTAAGTGGGAAACTGACCTCAAGATGAGCCTTCTGTGCTGTAAAACAGAGTAAGACCGCTGGGAGACGACCAGTTGGATAGGGCGGAGGTGGAAGCGCAGCAATGTGTGTAGCCAACCGCTACTAAAGGTCGAGGGCTTCACCACCTAACTGCTGCACCGGCGGGTGTAACGGGTGTGGTACGGGGAAATGGAGGCTTGGAAGTGAGCCACTTGGAACGAACGACAAGAACATGACGAGTGATCTGTGTGGGTAGGCTGTGAATCTGAAATGACTATTCTGACCTTCCCTCCACCAACACCATAAGGCAAGACACGGGTGAGGTGGGGCTGAGCAAGGGGCATAAGAAGTGTGAGCAGACGTGTGGTTGGTGGTTGGAGCGGCGGGGGTCCACCCGGTCCCATCCCGAACCCGGCAGTTAAGCCCGTCAGCGCCGATGGTACTGGAGGAGTCATCCTCTGGGAGAGTAGGTCACTGCCAACTCACCTCACACACACTTCCTGCCCTCCCTCGCCCCATCCACCCGTTCTTCATTTCTCCCCTAGACTCAGATTCTCTTTTGAAAAACTCAAATTATAATTTTTTATTGAACAAGCGCTCTAAATGGCCCTAAACCCACCTGTTGATCGCGTGTACTGTCGGGCATAACGACTGACAGCGCCTTGCCATTCCGATCCATAATCGAAAGGCTCACCCACCATTCACCCTTAGTTGAATCACTGTGAAGCGGGACGACTAAGCGGTCGCGGATGTCCCCGCTATCCGGTAACCAGCAGGTGATTGGATATTGCTCATCAAACGGCTGCAAAACAGAGGCAGGTTGAGGTTGCCCCTGTGGTGAAACTGGAATCAACGACAAATAATAGGGGACGTCTAGCTGGCCCTTGGAGCGCCAATTTAACCAAATGACCAGCGTCGGTTGGATAACGCCATCCTCATTCGGCAGCATCTCAATATACCCCGCGAAACTCACCAAATCGAGGGTCTCGGCAAATTCAGCACCATTGCCAATATTAGGGGTAGGCGACATTTCAGCTAACTGGGGAGCGTTTTTAGGCGGCTCAGGAAACCCCGACCCGATCACTCGCAAATAACCCACCATCACCACGACCATTACCGCCTGTGTTGCCATGATAACTCTACCGTTTTGGATATTTTTGTCGCCCAACACACTGCTTGCCATGAGTACCAGTAGGGGCGATAAAAACAGCCAGATACGCCCTGATTCACCGCGCTGCGTCCCGGATACATCAATTACTAACAAGGTCACCACCGCACTGATCGCAAAAACCGCCCCCGGTGTCCGCGATTCTATGCCTTCGCGCCGCCGAATCATTTGCCCAATCCCCAGACCAGCCAATAGTGTCAAAGGCCAGCCTGTGAACATAAAAAAGTCGTTGAGGTGCAAAAACAGCCACGGGAAATAGGGCCTCTCAAGCGTCAAGTGTTCATTAAACGCCTGATTCATGATGTCCCAAATCGCAACTCCCGACAGCAGATAGAATCCACCCCAAACCAGCAGCAGTCCGACCCCAAACCACGCCCCGATGATCACAGGCCAACGTAAATTTTCGGCTTGGCGACGGGTGAAATAAATCCCAAGCGTGAATAAGCCGGCAAACAAATAAATCGGCAGCAGCGTAAAATGGATAAACGACAACATCGCCGACCCCAGTCCTGCCGCAAAAATCCATCCGACCTGATTATCCAATATCCCCTTTGCCAGCAATGCAACCACCGTGATAGTCAGGCAGGGATACAGCGTATTGGGCGTCGGGGTAAACATCAAAAATGCCGGAATCAGCGGCCACCATAGCACACTCCATCGTGCCGCTTGCTCTGAAAATAGGCGTCGTCCCAGCCAATACAGCGGCAATACGATAAGGCTGCCCCATAAATTCATTAGGATGCCTAGCCATGCGCTGGATAATTCCGCATCGCTATAGCTGATAATCCGATAATTGTGGCATTGTTCGGCGCGAAACGGCGGGCCGAGTTGGTCAGTCAATACGGGGGTTTGCCCTAATAACTGATTCGCCCCGTAATAAACCAGCGGCATCCCCGGCGGCGAAGTGGTCATATGGCTGGAAAAATATTCATAACTCGCCATGAAATCAGGCCAGTCTTCCAGCACTTCTTCCGCACCACCCCGGTCATCAATATCGGCGGCGGCATAATGCCAACCCGAACTTAGCCCACTAATCGTGCGGGTATAAAGCTCATAGCGTATCCGGTCGGTGGTTACATAGAGTGAGGCAATGGTCAGCACCACCCCGCCTAAAATCCCCCACGCCATCAACCATCGCGCAGTCGGCAATTCCTGCAATTTCCACCCGACGCCGCTATAAACCATTAGGCTGATAATCAGCGGCAGCAGGCGCATGAAATCGGGTTCGGCAAAGGGCCAGCGCCAGCCATAATCGCCGCGCAATTGTGGCACAAAGTCGAGTACCAAAACAAACGCCCATATCAGGCAGGCGGCGGTGATGATCCAGACGAAACGGCTAATTTTAGACACAGGAGTCAAATTTTTGTGGCATTTGCGAAGCGAACCAACTCACCGTGCGATACACCCCATCGCTAAACGAGATAGCGGGTTTATACCCCAACAATGTTTCGGCTTTGGCAATATTAGCCTTCGAATGTTTAATATCGCCAGCACGGGCCGGAGCAAACACGGGTTTGATATTGCTGCCGAGATAATCATTAATCACCCGCACCACATCCAGCAGGGTGTACGATTGTCCACAGGCCACATTCATGACCTGTCCAGCGGTGTTGGGGCTTTTCATCGCCAGCAAATTACCCTGAATGGTATTCCCGATAAACGTGAAATCCCGTGATTGTTTGCCATCGCCAAAAATCGTCGGCGCTTGGCCTTTGAGGATCGCGGTGGCAAATTTGGGAATGACGGCGGCATATTCCGAATTAGGGTCTTGGCGTGGGCCAAACACATTAAAATAACGCAGGCAGACCGTCTCTAGGCCATAGACGTGATAAAACGTCTGCATATAATACTCGCCCGCTAATTTCGCCGCGCCATAAGGGGACAGCGGTTTCGGTGACATGGATTCTTCTTGGCTATCGGCCTCAATATCGCCATACGCCGATGATGACGCCGCATAGATCACCCGTTTAACCCCCGCCTGTCGTGCCGCATTCAGCACATTCAGCGTCCCCGTAACGTTGACATCATGGCAAAGTTGCGGGTCGGCAATCGAGCGCGGAACGGAGGCAATCGCGGCGAGATGGAATACATAATCCACGCCCTGCATCGCGCCTTGCAGATCATCGGTGATATTTGTTTCATGTAGGCTGATTTTGCCCGCGACGGAGGCCAGATTTTCGCGTTTGCCTGTCGAAAAATTATCCACCACCCGAACTTCATGGTCTTCTGCAAGCAGCGCTTCAACGAGATGTGACCCGATAAAGCCACCCCCGCCTGTCACCAACGAAACCGTCATGATATTTTCCTTATCGTGGAGCTATTTCTACCAGCCGTGTTCCAATCGCGCCACCAAACGCTCCGGCATATCGGCCTTCCGCATTTTTTCTTGGGTGACCTTGATCGGATAGGGCACGCGCCGATGCTCAAAAACGCCTTCTTCAACATATAAAATGCCATAGGCAGCATCGGGATTACTATCGCGGGGCTGACCAACACTACCGGGGTTCAAAATAATCCGCTTCCCATTCAGTTGACGCGGCACACGATAGGTCGGCTGCATCGCATCGGTTTCGCCATCGGGTGCGGTCAGGCGATAAATGATTGGGGTGTGGGTATGCCCAACCAAACAATAGCTAGTTTCAAAATGGGGGAAATTCAGCGCGGCAATCAGGGGGTCAAGAATGTATTCCCATACGGGCTCGCGGGGACTGCCATGTGCCAGTGTGTAATTGCCCAATACAAAAGTCGTCGGAAGCGCGGAGAGATAGGCGGTGTTTTCTTCGGTAAGGGTACGCTGTGTCCAATCAACCGCACGGCGGGCATCCACATTAAACGTGCGAATGTCCAACCGTCCCAACGCCGCCCAGTCGTGATTTCCTGCTAAACATAGATGCGGCAGACTTTTGAGCAGGTCACAAGATTCATTGGGGTCGGGGCCGTAGCCAACCACATCGCCCAAACACCATACATAATCCCAATCACCGTGCGCGTCTTCCATCACTGCTTCAAACGCTGCCAAATTGGCATGAATGTCGGAAATCACCAAAATACGCATCGTAATCCTAACCTTTGAGGGGCAAATCGGTCATACCATTATTTTGTCACATTTGCTGAAATCAAGCGAACTATAGCACGAAATGAGGCGCTTGGTCAATCAGTCTGAAGCATGACCTGCTATAATAGCATTTTGTTCTTAATGGCCTAACCCGATCGAACGATACCATCATGCCAATACTTCCCCGTATCTATAACCGCTTATCCATCAAGGGCGGCTTCTATGCCTCAGAAAACACTCGCCTGCTCATCCTTGCTAGTTGCCTCGGGTTAGCAACGGGTATCGCCATTTGGGTTTTCCGCACCGCCATTGATTTTTTTCACGAAATTTTCATAGAAGGCTTCCAATACGAACTGAGCCGCACCCTGCTAGGTTCGACGGCGTCTGTTTTCAGTCTGGCGTTAGCAGGCCTAATGGTCGGCTGGCTGATGCATCGTTTTGTCGGTGAGGAACGGCATCATGGCGTGGCGGGCATTATGGAATCCGTCGCCTTAATCGGTGGACGCCTGCCCTATCAACATATCCCCTTTAAGACGCTGGCTTCGTCTATTTCACTAGGAGCCGGGGCATCCGTTGGGCCAGAAGACCCCAGCGTACAAATCGGCGCGAATCTCGGCTCGATGCTCGGTCAAAAAACGCACCTATCCGAAGAACAGGTAAAATTATTGGTCGCGGCGGGGGCAGCCAGCGCGATTGCGGCAGCCTTTAAAGCGCCCATTGCAGGGGTGTTTTTTGCGTTGGAGGTCATCCTCTATGGCTCATTTAGTAGCGCCGCCGTTGGGGTAGTGGTCTTGTCCGCCGTAATTTCATCAGCCTTCACCCAAGCCATCGAGCCACACCCCGAAATGGGGCCATTTGCCCACACTCTCAGCAGCCCTCTCGAAATTCCGCTGTTTGTGCCATTAGGTATCCTGCTTGGCCCGATCGCCTCGCTGTTCATTCGCTGGGTCTATTTTCAGCACGACTGGTGGCATCGTCACGTCCATCTGCCCCGCCCCTTACGCACCGCCCTCGCGGGTGTCCTCGTCGGCATCGTGGCGATCTTCCTCCCAGAAATTATGGGCACAGGCCGCGAAACAATGAATGACGTCCTCAGCGGTGAAGCCGATTTTGCGCTCACCCTCTTGCTGATTTTGGGGGCCGCCAAACTTCTGATGACAGGCATTAGCATGGCGGGTGGATTTGTCGGTGGCATCTTCGCGCCCTCCTTATTTGTCGGCACGATGCTTGGTGGCGCCTATGGTCTGGTGATTGAGCGTATCATCGGCGGTAGCGGCACCAACGTCACCCCACCGGAAGTCTATGCCGTAGCAGGCATGGCGGGCATGATGGCGGGTGTCGTGCGCTCCCCCATCACTGCGATTATGCTGGTGTTTGAACTAACCAATGACTACCGTCTCATTTTGCCGATTATGCTGACCACCGTCATCTGCGTCTTGATTGCCGAACAGATTGAACCCTCCGGCATGTATATTCTGGGGCTTCGGCGCAAAGGTATCCACTTGCAAGAAGGCCGCGATATTGACCTAATGCAGGGAGTCAAAGTGACTGATGCCATGCTAAGGCCCGCCCCCACTATTTCCGAAAAGGCCTCACTGGTTGAACTGCGCGACACCCTACGAAAATTGAGAACATTCTCAATGTGTGTGGTAGATGACGAAGGCTTATTAAGCGGGATTGTCACTCTTTCCGATTTGCAGCGGGCTTACGACACACATGGCGAAAAATCACTGACCGTCGGCGAAATTTGCACCCACAATCCGATCACCGTCACCCCGGATGATGTGTTATGGACAGCCATTCGCTGCATGAGTCTAAACGATGTGGGGCGATTACCCGTAGTTGAACCTGGCACCCGCAAATTATTAGGTTTTATCGGGCGGCACGGCGTCATGCGGGCCTATAACATCGCTATTGCCCGCAAATTGGAAGATCAACATACCGCCGAACGCCTCCGACTCAACACTCTAACCGGAGCGCACACCTACGAATACTATTTAAGTGCCAATGCCCCCGCGAATGGCAAGCTCATTCAAGAAATCCAATGGCCCACCGAAAGTGTGGTCGCCTCGGTTCAACGTGGTGGGCGCTTAATTGTTCCACATGGCAGTACCAAGCTGCTCACCGGTGATAAATTGACCCTTGTAGCCGATCCATCAGTGGAAAATGAACTGGCCTATTTGTTGGAAGACCGCCGTTGAATTCTCATTGATAGCGCAAAATTTCGGATACCGTCTTGCGTGATGCACTGATCGCCGGCCCAACACTAGCGATAACGGTCAGGAAAATCGTACTAACCAATCCAATTACAGGCACAATCAGCGGATAGGTAAACGGGATAACATCGGTGAATGGAATAAACCGGATGAGTTGCTGGCTTAGAAAAAAACTGAGGGGTAGGGCCGCCGCCCATGCGATCAACCCGACGAATAAGCCTTCCAACAAAAACTGACTGCTGATCGCCCATGTGCTTGCTCCAACCGACCGCAGCACCCCAATTTCCCGCAACCGTTCCATCACGCTGATAGACAGAATCGTTAACAGTCCAATCCCACCGACCACCGCCAACAACAGCGCCGCAAAATTAAAAACCAGTCCCACACTAGAAATAGTGGCGGCAATCCGATCTGCAAAAGCGAGTTGATTAGCATAAACCGGGCGGGCTGGCGTTGTTTCAAATGGGATGCTCAAGCCCTCATCAGGATTCGAAATATCAATCACCGTCGTCACGGGTGAAAGTTCGCGGAAGTCCAGATTTTCCAGCGCGACCAGTTCTTCCCAATAGAGTACGACGACCTCCAATGCACTTCCGCTTGCGGCTCCCTGTGTTTGCAGTTCTTCCGGCAAATTTTGGGCAAACAGGCTGAACTGCACAGGATTGACATTGAGGATTTCCGCGATGGCATAGTCCCGTTCGGTCTCATTCACCCGCAGCGTGATCTCCTGCCCGGTTTCAAAGCCAAGTCTCTCTGCCAGTGTCGCGGTCAAAACCACGCCGGAAAAATCGTTTGGATCACGCCCCGGCACAAGATAATTGAGCAGTCGGTCATCCGCCCCCAACGCATAGACCATTGTCATGTCGCCTTCATTATCACTGGCCTCGCCAACTTCGACCTGTCGCCAATAGGCATTTGGCACAGGGGCATCCAGTGTCAGGCCAACAAAATCAGCCAATTGCTGCGATTCCATAAACCCGATTTCTAATGCAAAATCGGCTATCCCGATGATTTCAAACTCCGCCGCCTGCAAACCAGTGGCAAGGGTCAGGGTATCCCCCACCGTTTTTTCAAGGCTTTCAGCCAATCGCTCGTTCAGCACAATCCCCCGCCGGGAACTATCTTCATTCCAACCCACGCCCTCAATTAGCGGCATATAACTCAACTGCGTCTGGGTATCCACCGCCAAAACCAACACGGTCGAAGGGTCGGGGTTCTCTTCATTCAGAATGCTAAGGTCAACAGCCACCCCCGGCTCAACCGTGCGAATGGCCTCCTCTTGCTCCGTCAACAATAGTGTTTGTAAATCACTGAGATTCCCGACATCACCCAACTGAAGCGACACCTCTTGCGCGAGGCGTGTCCGAATATCCCGCATGACCACTTGAACCGAATAAAAAATCGCCAGCATTCCCATAAATGCTGTGACGGCTAGGCAGATGGCAAAAACACTCAGGGTCAATCGTACCCGCCGCAAAATGATATTATTGAGCGCCTGCCGCATCGCAATCGGCAACGGTAATCGCTGTGAGAGCACTAACGCTGATCTTTTGCGGTATCTCGACACCAGCCCCAGATCCGTGATGGCCTCCAAAATCGTGACACGGGTCGCCGCCAGCAATGGAAAAAACGACGCCAAGACGGGCACCCCTAACCCCATCGCAACCCCTAGCACCACTGGCAGCGGTGGCAAATACGAAGTATCCACATAGATATTGAGCAGTGGCGCAATCACCACCGCCGCATAACGCCCCAATGGAATCCCAAAAACGACACCGGGGATTGTGCCCAGCCCGCCATAAACCAAAGCCAAGCCGCCATAAATCTGCAAAATATCCTGCCGCGTTGCCCCCAGTGCCTTCATCGCCCCAATTTGGCGTCGCTGTTCCGACACAATAATGCTCACCACGTTGGTCACCAGAAAACTGGTCACAACCATCGTCATAACCGAAATCAGCATCAAAATACGGCTTAGGCGCTGTACTCCAGTAATGAAGGTATTCTGCTGTGGGTCGTCCAACAGGTAAAAGGCAATCGCGTAGGGGGTATGCTCAGTCATAAATCGGCGGAACGAACGCGATTCTTGCTGCGCCGTTCGGAAGTTTTCGAACCGGGCCTGAATCGAACTAAGTCCCGCAAAACCCGCGATTCTTTGGGCATCGGCATAATGGGCAAACAGGCTGTTATTCTGATTCTTGCTGCCCAAATTGACATACGGTTTAAACACGATACCGACAATATGCCACGTCTCATCCCGAAATCGGTAGATTTGGGTGCGGGGAATGAGTTGGCGGGTATGCAGCACAAGGGTATCGCGCACCGTAAGCCCAAAAGTCTCGGCCATCCGCTGTTCTATCACCAATTCGTTTTGGCCCAATTGGGGAAACCGACCCTCGATCAACTGAATGGGTTCGATCTGGATGCGCTCAAAGGGTTCGGTGGATGCGTATATCTCGCCCGTCCGCAATGGGGCATCGTCGCTCGGCATACGCCATTGAATCTGATAATTGGCGCTCCCCTCAACCGCAGTCACCCCCGGCAATTGTCGTAGTTGATTGAGATATGGATCATTGTTGATGGGGTCATGGGTTGAAGTACGCACATAAACCCGCAGCATGGCAAGTCTATTTTTATCAATATCCTCGCTCAGTTGGTGATTCAGCACTTGGCCCAGTGTTGTAAAGGTCACCACGCTCAATACGCCCACAAATACACTGGCAACTACCAGCATCGTCCGGCCTCGATAGGTCTGAAGATCACGGCGAATTTTACGGAGAGCGGTTCTGTTCAATGTCCTATACCATCCCTACCGAACACATGAGACACACCCAAGTGTAGCCCCTGAATTCCGAATTGGCGATAGGCTAGAAGATGAATTTTACATGCTATTTGACCGACTTGTAGGCGGCCAGTGTGCGTTCCCGTGCAAATGCGTGATCAACGATTGGGCGGGGATATTGACGCGGCGGATTCGACATGCGATGGGGTGCATGGATATAGCGTGGCGGCACATCGCGCAATTCGGGAACCCAACGCTTAATATAAACGCCATCGGGGTCAAATGTTTCCGATTGTGACTGGGGATTAAAAATACGGAAATACGGCTGTGCATCTGTGCCCGTCCCTGCGGCCCACTGCCACCCACCATTATTCGCCGCCGGGTCGCCATCAATCAACCATTGCATAAAATGGCGTTCACCCTCCCGCCAATCAATCAGCAGGTCTTTGGTCAAAAAACTGGCAACAATCATGCGGGCGCGGTTGTGCATCCATCCCATTCCCATTAACTGACGCATCGCCGCATCCACCACCGGATAACCCGTCATGCCTGATTGCCATGCCGCCAATTCTTCAGGGGCATAACGCCACGTCAATCGGTTATATTTGGGCTGAAAACTGTTGCCGATGACACGTGGAAAAAAATGCAGGATGTGCATATAAAATTCGCGCCACACCAATTCGCTGACCCATGTCTCCACCGATTCTCTAGCAGTGGCTGTTTGGGCATCTGCGGAGGCACGTCTCGCTGCCCAATACGTTTGGCGTGGCGAAATCAATCCAAAGCGCAAATAGGGCGAGAGATATGATGTCCCCGGCTCAGCCTGATTCCGGTCTGCCTCCAACACATTCCGCCGTTCGCCATAGGTGACTATCGCCTTGTGTGTAAAATTTTCGAGCAGTTTAGCCGCTTTTTTCTCACTGGCCTGTGGGATTTCCGTCTCAATCGGCCCATACCCCAATAATGTGAGCGTTGGGATATGCCCCATATCCTCTATATTATGAAAACGACCCATCGTTAAATATTGCTCCGTAATGGGTGGTTTGGTATGACTCAGCCACTTCCGCTTAAACGGAGTAAACACGGTATACGGCTTACTGTCTTCTTTAATGACCGTGCCGGGAGCGTGCAGCACCACGTCATCAAATGTGACAACCCGAACACCAACCGATTCCGCCACCTGCCGATCGCGTTTTTCAGCAAACGGGGAGTAATCTTTGTTGAAATATAGCCCTGTCGCGCCCGTTGTTTGAATCAACTCATGCAGAACCTGACGCGGGTCACCCATCCGCACCAGCAATTTTCCACCCCATGCCTGTAGGGATTCATCTAGTGCGGTCAACGCCTCCAATAAAAACGCCAAACGCGGCGCCCCTGACCAGTCACTTTTCAGAATTGCGGGGTCAAAAATGAACACAGGCAAAATCGGCGCACCGGATTGAAACGCCGCCGCCAATGCCAGATTATCATCTAGCCGCAGATCGCGCCGAAACCAATGAATCACCGGAGTCATAAGGGGGAACTCTCTTTTAGGGTCGGAAGCTGATAGCCGCGTGTTTGTTCAATTGGCAGGGCCTGCTGCACCAAGTTTGCCACCCGCATCGCCCCCAATGTGACGCCTGCCGTTGATTGACCGGGGAAAATCGAATCGCCCACCAGCTTCAAATTCGCAATCCCCGTGCGTGGACTGCGGGCCGCAAATAGCGACTTCATAGGGAACCCGCCGACCATGCCAAGATGCCGCGTCGTATAAAATTCATAGGTCACCGGGCTGCCGGGCAGTAATAATTGAATGCCGCTGCGGAAACCGGGTAATGTCTGGTCTATCGCCGCTATCATACGTTCGGTATAGACATCTTTTTGTGCTTGATACGCATCGGGGTCATCGCGCAACCAATCCCACCATTGCTGCACGGCTGTATGCGTGGTGATGGTTACGGCCCGCATCCCCGCCGGCGCACGTTTGGTGTCCCCGACACTCGACATCGAAACAAAGATGCTTTGACCTTCTCCCAGTGGCCCTTCTATCGTGGTAACGATCTGATGATGGTCGGCGATCCCCTGTGGTAATTTGGCATTTTCAACACCCACATGCAGCACAAACGCCCCAAACCCCGCCTTCCGATTCGCCACTTCGCGCTGTAAATTTTTAGGACTGGCCTCATCTAACAGGCAGTCAAGTGACCACGGGGTGAGATTACCGACCACAAAATCTGCCGGAAAAAATTCTTCCTGTGTGGCGCGGATGCCCTTTTTGGCATACACCCCAGTGACGCGCCGCCCCTCAACCTTGATGCGTGTCACCCGCTGGCGATACAGCACCTGTCCACCCAATTCACCTATTTTTTCTACCAGTGTCTCGGCTAACCCCCCGATGCCCCCTTCGACATGATTGACCCCTTGCCGCGCCAGATCAAGCGCCGTCGCACCATATAACCCATTGGCATTTTGGGCAACCGTCTGGGCCGAAATCAGCAGTTGAGCATCAATGAAGCGAGTAAATGGAATATGGGTATCAAGACCGTGTTTTTTTAGCCAACTGCCCACCGTGCCTAAGCCAAATGGGATTGCTTTTGTATCCGCCGGAAAATTCATTAGGCCGATCTTTGCCAATCGCGCCAATTCCGCCAGTGTCGTCGGAGGCCACGGGATACCCTGTGCCGAAAGCGACCAGCATAAATCCGCGATCTGGTTTTGTTCGCGCCAAAACGCTTCGGTCTCAGGAAATTTTGCTAATACATCGGCATTATCGCGTGTCAAGGCCACTTCTCGATCCGGCAGATGCACAACCCAAGCAGGTTCACACGGCTGGATGGGCCATTCTATACCGAGTTGTTCCCCAACCAGCGCATGTGGGCCACCCGGTTGAAAACCACCTGCCAGCGTCGCCCCAGCGTCAAAGCGATAACCCTGATGGTAGAACGTCCCCGCACAGCCGCCCGGATACGTTTGGGCCTCTAGCACGGTTACGGAATATCCCGCCTGTGCCAATAGCGCAGCAGTGGTCAGTCCCCCAACACCGGCCCCGACGACCACTACCTGCGGTGACGATTGAACCGCCATTATTTGACCCCCATGCGTGTGCGCCGATGGCGAAAGAAAAATAGACCCCGCAGTGCCGGCCCATCAAAAAATACCCGTGTCAGCCAACCACGCCAGCCGGGTTTATGCGCCAGTGTAATGTGGTCAATCAGCATAACCCCGCCATCTACGCGCTGCATAATGTGCTGGTGTTCCCATGCCGCCAATGGGCCTTTTAGCTGGCGATCCACGAACGAAAATTCCACTGGGCCGGGTTCATGCCGTGCCACCCATCGAAGCGGAATCGGCCCAATCCACATATTAAACTCCACTTGCCCACTTTTTAGCGACGTAAGGGTGTTGTTCAACACCTGAATAAACACGGGCGGGGGTGTCAATTTTTTAAACGCTTTGGGATGTTCATGAAAAGCCCACACCGACTCCAGTGTCGTTGGGATAAATGTACGGTACTCGCGGATTTTGGCAGGGGTCATGATGTAATTTCTCGCAGTTCTTGCTCAGAGTATTCGTTGACAATAGCAGGCTTATCTTAGGGGAATGTGAAAAATAACGCGAATAGGGCTAATTCTCATTAAGCCCTAAACATTGTATTCTTTTGTTTTACAGGACTACGCGAATATTCCGATGGACATACGGCGCATCTCATCGTAGGCTGCACTGCTCACTAGATTCAGCACGGCGGCTTTAGCCCCGTGTCATGGATAACCTCATCTGTAAAAACAAAGATGCCGACTCCTGAGAATCGGCATTTTCAACTGGGCTGAGGGGAGGCTAGTTTTCGAGCGCCCCAACTGCTTCGAGCAGTTCGAGGGTTGCTTGCAAACTCGCAAGACCACTAAGGTCAAGTTCGGGGGTGATGTAGTCCTCTAACGGAGGCAATCCTTCGGCAAGTTCAAATTCGCCATAGCGTAGCAAGGGATACTCAAAGGTCTCTTCGACAAAATAGGTTTGTCCACGCTGTGAGAGCAAGTATAGGATAAACCGTTGGGCCAGCACTTTGTTGGCTGAACTTTCTAGAATTGCCGCACCTGCCACATTAATCATCGAGCCAATATCGCCTGCCGGGAAGAAATAATTGGCAATTTTGGCGTCCGGATTTTCACGCCGATACCCATAGGCATAATAATGGTTGACCAAGCCCACCGCGATTTCGCCGCTGTCAGCCGCCGCGACCACCGCATTATTATTGGGATAGACCACCGCTTCGTTGGCGATCACGCCTTCCAACCACGCCTGTGCCGCGTCCTCACCCAATGTCACACGCAAGGCCGTCACAAAAGACTGCAATGAGGCATTGGTGGGTGCCCAACCGATTTGTCCCTTCCATTTGGGATCAGCCAGTTCCAAAACTGAGGCAGGTAATTCTTCTGGACTATACGCATCGGTGTTGTACACCAGCACCCGCGCCCGGCCTGTGACCCCCACCCATACGCCATCGGCAGATTCAAAACGCGGCTCCACCAGATCAAGAATATCAGCGGATAGCGGGGCCAGCAGTTCATTTTCTGCCAACAAACCCAGCGCCCCGGCATCTTGCGCAAAAAACACATCGGCGGGACTGTTTTCGCCTTCTTCCACAATTTGCAGGGCCAGTTCTGCCGTGTCGCCATACAGCACATCAACCTTGATGCCCGTATCGGCCTCAAACTGTTCTAGCAACGGCCCAACCAAATTTTCATTTCGACCCGAATACACTGTCAGCGTTGCGCCTTCTTGCGCGGTGGCGTCATGATGGGGGGCGATTCCGAAAATCAATGCAATCAGCAGCACGAGGCTGAAGTAACGCAAATTTAAACGCATACGACCAAATACTCCTTTATTCCTTCGTTCCTTCATTTCTTCATTCTCTTATCGGTTTCGGGTTATAGTTAGGGAACTATACCTGTCCATCAGTAGGGGGTCTATGGCAGGCGTTAAGTTGAAGATTAAAGGGGCGACAGTGGTAAAGTTGAGGATGTTACGCTTAAACTTGACCGTGATTAACTTTTCATTCCATGGAGGCCGACATGAATTTTGATGAACTTGTGGCAGCCGCCGAACGTGACCCCGCCAGCGCCGATTTTGCCCAATTACGTAAGGCCTATGTTGCCAGCCCTCGCTATCAACCGACCACTCACTTCTCGCAGACGAAATTGCAGGGGATGACCAACAATGTGGGTGATGTAGATGAACTAGCCCTGCGCTGCAAAAAACTAGCCGAAGAAAACCCGATGGATTTAGAAGTGCGACTAATGCTGGATTACGCCTATAGCGAAATGGAACAGCACGACCTCGCTGCCCAACAACATGCTTTCATTAGTGGTCATCTGGATGCCATTTGGGCCAGCGGCAACGGCAAATCCTTTGAATCAGCATGGGTCGTCGTCTCAGTCGCCGAAGAATACACCCTCTTAAGCATTATGGGCTATAAAATGCAGCAGCAGCGACTGATGGAACACGCCGGACGTTTTTATGACGTACTAGACTGTGTACCCCGCAAAGACCCAAATGCGGAGTCGGTGGAGTTCTACTTCGACATCACCGACCCCTTTAGTTATCTCAGCAAAATGTTTGGCTAGTAGTCCGTCAGGAAGATACCTGAAGTTACCAGATTGGCTTTTTAGACTAGATTCAGCACGGCGGCTTTAGCCCCGTGTCCTCAATTACCTTCCTAATGGACTACTAAACCTTTTTGGCGAGTTTCTTGGCTTCCTGATCAAGCGCCGCTAGGTCAGATTCAATCCGCCGGATGCTGTCCTCGGCGCTCATATTCAGATACGGGAAGGCCAGCCACGCGCTCATCAATCCAAACAGCGACCCCGTCAATAATCGGAAGGCAGGTGCTGTTTCGCGCACGGCCCACAAACCCTCTTTGGTAATCGGCGGGAAGGGATAACTCAGTAGTTGGCTAAATCCATCAAGGCCAATTGGGGCGACCCCTAGTAATAAATAGAGCCACAGCGGGCATGGGCGAATACGCCGCCGAAACGGGCCATAGGCGATACCCCCCACAACCAATCCCACATAAATCATGATGTCGCGCTGGCAAATAGCGACCTTATACCCGATCTTGTCATCACCGCGAAAGCGCCGTGCCGCTGCTTGGAGTGTGGCATCAAACTCTTTCAAATCTGTCGGGTTAAATACATAAGCCGCTGCTTCTGCTTCCCGTCCTGCGCGGGTAAGCGACTCTTTTTTCTCCTCGGTATAGATATCGCGGAATTTTTCCGAATCTGCTGCGTACACCTCAAACGCTGTCAAGCTCCCCTTGCCCTCAGCGACTTGACGTGGATAAAAGGCTTGGTCGCCATAAAGAAACAGCGAACGGAACGCGAATTGATGACAGGTCAGGCTGTAACCAGCATAAATGGCATTCGCTGGCCCGGTTGCCCCCACCTGCATCAAGGTTGGCGCGGCAAACGGCAGGCTGATATAGACCACAAAAATGCCGACCACAAACATCCACCAATTGCGAATGAGCCGCAATTTACGTTCGGCCCGTCGTCGCAAATCATTTTGTTGGGCCGCTAATTTTTCTCGTAAGGCTTGTTTTGATTGTTTTGCCATGCGTTATTTTTCGATTCCAATTGCATCCAGACCATCCTTCAGTGCATTTTCTGAAAGCAGGCCATAGACGATTTTGCGGATATACCCCTGACGATCAATAAACACCGTCGTCGGCAGTTGCGATTGAGCGCCGTATGATACCGCGATTTCACCCATGCTATCAATGATAATTGGGAAACTAACCGGATTCTCTTGCATCCAAGTTTGGACGAGGGCTGCGTCTTCGCCAGCATTCACCCCCACCAGCAGCCATTCATTAGCGGCATCTTGATAGGCCTTTTCGAGGCGTGGCATTTCAACGATGCAGGGTTTACACCACGTTGCCCAAAAATTGAGTACAATCGGCCTATCCGGTGGCGCACCCACCATCACCGCCTGTCCATCCAGTGTTTCGGCATTAAATGGGACGATCTCGCCCAAGATGCGCTCATTTTCCGGGAGACCCACCTGCCATAGCAATAAAACAGCCGCCACAAGCAGCAGCACTGCTCCGACGGCTGATAAAATTCTGAGTATGGCGTTCACTATCGCAAATTCAACGCCGTTTCAGGACTCGTCTCAGTCTCAAATTCGCTGAGATGGTCAAATAGCCATTGGGCGGAAATCGGCCCCGCCTTCATGTCCACAATAATCCCGTTGCCATCAATCAGATAACTCGTCGGCAAGCCGAGCGCATTATACAACTGGTTGACCTCGCCCTTTTCATCCAGCGCAAAGGTAAAGCTCAGGTCGAATTCATTGAGAAATTCGTTGATCTGCTCTTTCGACTCGAACAAATTGACCGTCATCACCCGAAAGCCGTGTTTTTGCTCAATCTGATAGACCTGCTCAATTTCCGGCATTTCTGCACGGCACGGCTGGCACCACGTCGCCCAAAAATTAATGAGCACCGGCTGCCCCTGCAAATCCGACAGGGAAATCTTATCCCCATCAATCGTCTCGACTTCAAACGCCGGGGCACGGTTGCCGATTTCCAACCCAACCGGAATGGCTTCGTAATTTTCCGGCGTCGGGAAAACATAACTCACACTTTCCCTCAGCGTCCCCTTATCCATTGCGCGGATAAAGCGATTCTGGTCGTTAATCTTCTCAAAGCCGTCACTCAAGCAAGTCCCGATACGGCCCGAACTCAAACGGCCCTCGGCCACACCTGTTGTACAGGCTTCAAGGCGCACCGAGAACGATCCCAAATCGCCGTTGCCTGCAATACGCTGATTAAGGCTGGTTAAGCCACCCGTCAGAATCGAAATACCGATAATCAGCAGCAACACTCCGCTAACCCGTTCAATCATGAGCATGTTGCGCTTCAGGCGACGCATAACCCCGGTGGCTTGATTCAATGCCAGCGCGGTCAGCAAAAATGGAATCCCCAAGCCGAGCGAATAAGCGGTCAGCATGGTTCCAGCAGGCCACAAGGAATCGCCCTTCTGCGCCGCATCATTCGCCAACGTCAGCACCGCGCCATAGACTGGCCCAATGCACGGTGTCCACCCGGCGGAAAATACGATACCCATAAACATCGAACTGACATAGCCTTGAGCGCCTGCTTTGGGCTTAAAGTTCAAATTGCGCGTATCGCTAATCAGGGCCACTTGCAGTTTTTCAATTGACCGTGTCCAAAAATTCGCCAAACTGGTGGCTTCATTCATCGGCTGGCGGAAAAACACCAACACCAGCATCAACAATATCAGCGCCCATGCCGCCGACTCCCAAAACACCCCGCCGAATGCCCAATAGAAATAGCCCAACACTACCGCCGTCACCACAAGCGTAAACAGCAGGGCTTGAAATGGTCTCTTTTCCCACACCTGCGTTTTTCGCAGCATAAAGGCGAATACTGGGTCGAGGGCTTTCATAACGTACAGACCAAACAGAATAACCGCAATTCCACCCAATCGAATCAGGATAGTTTCAACTTCCAGCCCGATACTGTCCAGAAATGAAGCCGCCGCCGCCGTCAGCAAACCAAAGCCGACAAAAAACACCGTAAAGCCCAGCACAAAAAAGATGCCGTGCAAAAATGTGCCAAATTTGTTGCGTTCAACACCGCTGGCCTGTGTCGTTGCCCGTCCGCCCATATAGCCCACATAGGCCGGGACAAGCGGTAAAACACACGGCGAAATGAACGACACCAGTCCTGCCAAAAATGCTAACCCAATGCTGACATCTGAATTCACAGCAACAAACCCCTCGATGAATTTTGATGGTCTCTGTTTACTAGGCGGACGCTCTACCGCGCCCCATTCTTACAATACACGATTTTTCTAAAGAAAGTCTTAAATAGGCAAAATGGCACCTAGAATTTAGGTCAATCGGCAGGTTTTGGGCCAGCTAAACTAATCAACACCACCGCAACGCCCATTAACCCACCTGCCAACGTCCAAGCGGGTGTCCGGGCCAATATTTCCCAAATCACCTCGTTCGAAAAATCCGGCACAAGATGTGAGTGTTGCACATTTTTAAACAACATCAGAAAAAACGTCGTGATAGGCGTCAGCGCCCCTATGAGTATCCCAAACAATACAGGCCACCCGCGTAGTAGGTTGATTTCGCGCCCCCCTAGCCAATGCAAAATCCCCAAACCAACGATCATCAACGCCAGTCCCAAGCCAAGCACCACCGTAAGGCCAATATGCGTGCTTTCGGTGGCAAGCCAAATCATCAAACCGCCGCCATAGCCGATTGCCATTAATTTATGCGTGAGAGTCTGTTGAGGAATATTGAAGTACCGCACCGTTTTGCCGGCTCAAGTGTATTATCTTTATCAGCCTGATTGTGCGATGATACCATATTTTTTGGGCGCTGGTTGGCCTATAATTTGGGTTGACTACAGTAGCATAGGTAGGAACATAATGGCCGCTACAATTGATTATCATAAACTTTCTGCAATACCCATTTTTAAAAACTTGTCGCCAGAAACGCTGGCCCCTCTTGCTGCCAATATTCGCATGGTTGATCTCTATGCGGGCGAGGTTCTATTCAAACAAGGTGATATTGCCAAAACCCTCTATCTAATCGAAGAGGGGGAAATTCAGATCATCCGTGAATATGAATCCAAAGAAGAAATCATCCTCGCCACTTTAGGGCCGGGGGAGGTCGTTGGCGATCTTTCCATGATCGTTGGCGAACCCCGTACCGCACGAGTGGTCGCCACCGAAACTACCCAACTCATTGCGGTTGATCGTGATACTTTTTTTGCCGCGATTGGGGCTAACCCCGGCATGGCGGTCGATGTATTGGTACAGCTTGGCTTACGTCTGCAAGCCGCTAATTTGCGTATCCGCGAACTCGCCGCCACCCAACCAGCGGCCCGCCTCGCCAGTGTCATTCTCCTTTTGTCTGAACATGATGGGACAATTCGAACAGGCCTAGTCACCGCCAGTTTCCACGCCCATCATGTAGCGCGGGCAGCGGGGATAGATACCAATTCCCTCAAGGCGATTCTACATGAATGGTCAGAGGAAGGATTTATCGGGCTGGATGGCCGGCGGCTCCTGTTACACGACCCGGCGGCTATAAGAGAAATCGCAGGTTGGACATAAGGTGTCATCCGTTTCGCCTGTATCGCCTACCCGTTCGCATGTCAAAGTTTCCGCCCCCGGCAAATTATTCTTGTTGGGGGAACATGCCATTGTCTATGATGGGGTCTGCCTGATTACCGCCGTAGATTCCCGGCTCTACATGACGCTGGAATCCGAACCCGCCGCCCATCCAACCCTAACAATTACCGCACCCGCAGTCGGCCTAGACCATTGGCAGCAACCGCTTAGCGAGATTGTTAATGCAAATGGGTTCAACGGCCCTGCCAGTTTCATCGCAAGCTGCGTGGTCCTCTTTCACCGCCAATTCCCCTTTGATGTCTCCCTGAAAATCGAAACCGCCAGCGACTTTGCGGCGACTTTAGGACTCGGCAGTTCATCCGCCACCGTTGCCACCGCCCTCTTTGGTCTGTCGGCCTTGTTTGGGGTGGATTTATCCCACCGTCAATTGTTCGATATGGGCGTAGAGGCCATCCAGCAAGTACAACATCTGGGGTCGGGGGCCGATCTTGCCGCCGCGATTTTTGGTGGCACGCTCCATTATGCCAATCATCACCCCCGCGCAATCATCCCTCTCGCTATTCCCACCTTGCCGCTGATGGTCGTCTACAGTGGTCAAAAAGCCGGCACGGTCAATTTTGTTCAGCAGGTACGCAAGCTACACGACACCCTGCCCAACATCATCCCCCCCATCATTGCGTTGATGCTGACGATTGTCGAAGAAGGTCGCCCTTATCTTGAGAACGCCGATTGGCCGAATCTGGGGCGTTTAATGAACATTCAACACGGTCTGCTGCACGCCATTGGGGTGGATACCGCGCCCCTTGCCGACATCATATTCAAGGCACGCACGGCAGGCGTCTATGGGGCAAAACTCAGTGGGGCAGGCGGCGGTGATTGCGCCATTATCCTTGTACCCCCAACACAACATCAACGCCTAAGTGAAACTCTCACCAATGCTGGTTATCAAGTCCTCCCATTATCTGTGAATGCCGCTGGTGTACGCCTCGAATAATTTCATGCATCGCGCCCCAAATTAAGCTAAATTTTTTAAGTATTAAACCGATTTTGATTTTTCCTTACCCGCTTTTTACATTTTTCACTTATACTGATAAGTAGGAGAAATGTTGAGCTAAGGTTTGAGGAAAGATTTAATATGGCTAAGAACTTACAGTCCCAGATGCAGGACTATAAACGAAGCACCGCTAACTTAAAGCCATGGTCGCGTCAATCACAGCCAATTGCCCCGGTGGAAATTCTGGTCAATCGTCTGCAACGCGGCTGCACCCTTGATCCGGTTGTCCGCCTTGAGACACACACCTACGGGCCGGGCCGAAGTGTCAGTATCTATCACTTCACGGTCATCCAAGAAGGTGAAAAAATGGTGATTCCGGTACAGGCCAACCCGGTTATCCATCGCCTAATTGACCAATATCGTCTCGAAGTCGTGCCGTTTAATAGCAACGAGGCTAAAACCGAAAGCTAAAGTCAGTTAAACACTGACCAGCTTTGTTAGGGCTGTATCATCCCCTCTCGACTGACGATGCGGCGCACTCGTCGCGGCATTAGTGACCCGATGCGTGCCTTTTCCTCAGCATTAAATGGCTGTAACACGATCAACGCCACACCATAGACGCCAATACCGATGAGTAATGCAAGGAATGGCACATACTGCCAAACAACCCATGTCACCCCAAACGTGACCGCCCCAGCCGCCCACAAGCGCCACAACTGACCCAACCAATGAATCCGACCCAACACGGGTTGCAGCAGCAGCACAAAACCGATAAACAACACCCCTTCGGATAAGATGGTCGTTACAGCGGCGGCCTTATAGCTGTATCGCGGCAGCAAAATCAGATTGATGATGATGTTGAAACTCACCGCCACAATAAACGTTCGGGTAATCTGGCGCTGACGATCTACCGCAATCAACACATATTGGGTCAAGCTGTTCATCCACCCAATCAAGATGCTCCAAATCATAATTTGTAGCGCGATTGCCCCTTCCGGCAAATAGTCGCTCCCGCCCAAAAATTCCACCAATGAATGACCCAAAAAGGTGGTAAATACAGCGGTGGGCACAGCAATCGCCACCAAAATTTTGACGCCGAGGGTGTAATTCCGTACCAATCCGCTGATATTGCCCTCGGATTTTTGGCGCGACATCAACGGCAGCAGCGCCATCGTGAAAAACGCCGGGATGATATTTAGGGCGTCCAACCATTTATACGCCGTTGAATATGACCCAACCACCGCCACGCCGTTAATCGCCTCCATCAAAATGACATCGCTCTTGAAAAAAACCGTCGCCAACAGGTGATTAATCATCAAGGGCCACGATTCCCGAATCATCATACGCTGCAAGGCTTTTTCGCGGATCGGTTTCCAATGCCCCTTAATAAGAGGCCACGCCAATCGCATCAAAATCAGCAAAGTCGCCACATTAGTGATAATGCTCGCGCCAGCCAGCCCCACGACGCCCCATCCTGCCAGCAGTGCCCCCAAACCCAGCGTCACCTTAAACAGGGTGGTGACAGTTGAGATTGCCGCCGGATATTCCGCTTTTTCAAACGCATAAAACAGCGCCGTGAGGCCCGTACTGATGCTGTTAGGAACCAGTCCAATATAGAGCAGCAAAATCGAAATCACCGCCGTCGAATCGAGTGACGGGGATACCGTTGAATTGCGAGCTACCAGCACGGCAATCAGCGCTGGCACCGCCAACCCCGCCAACCCAACCCGCAGGAGGGTCGTATTATAGAGATAACGTCCTGCCGCCTCTTTATCGCGTGAAATATCACGGGTCAGCAGCGTATTAAGGCCAAAATTGGTGAAAATATCGAACCAGCCAAATACCACAATCGCGTAGTAATAAATCCCGGCGTTATCCGGCCCCAGAATACGGAGCATGATAAACGCGAAAGCGAAGTCAATCAGGCGGTTAAATAGATTCAGAGCAATCGGCGCGACACTATTTTTCAGCACCCGCCGTCCGGGATCCCCCTCAGAATGTTCCCCCACAAACGTCGTCCATAGCCACAGCAGCGCAAGGAAAATCACCAACATGCCGCTGATAAAACTGCTGAATGCGCCAAGCTGGAAACTGACCGGGCTATAGCGGAATCGGATTGTCCACGCCCCGGCCTCCAATTGGACAGCGCGTAGATTGCCATTCACTCGCTGGACATCAATTTCCTTCTCATCATCCTCCGTGCCCCCCAACGGACGCACAAAAGCCCGCCATCCGTCATCATAGCTATCTGCCAATACCAGCCAAGCATCCTGCTCAACCGTCGCGTCCACCATGACCGTAATGTCCTGATAGCGCGTGATCGTCGCCGCCCCTAATGGCACGTCCAGATTTTCCAGCGCTGGCAAGTAGGTCGGGTGTGGGGAGTCAACCGGCAGGGTATAGACACGCGGCAGGGCATCCAGATTGCGATAAATCCGCACCCCGGCATTGACGTAGACTTCCTCAAAGCCGAGTTTTTCCGGTTCTTCAATCAGCCAATCCGTGATGACATAGCGCACATTCAGCAAATCCAAAATCGGGCTGGCAATCGCCTCTGGGTATTTCCAAGCCAACACTGGGTCAATGCGATTAAACGCGAGGCCCTCCTGTGGTGTGACCTGCCCCATCAATTCCGCATATTCTTTACTAAACAGGCTGTCGTACCCGCGTACATCTTGGAGACCATAGCGCCACCCCGCATTGGCATTCAGCGAATCGCGCTTCCACATATACGCCTGAACGCGGAACGGCCCTTCTTCCGCCATTTTCTGTTGTAGCCATGCAATCGGCTCTGGTTTGTAACTCAGCCATTCTTTTTTGGCCGCAGTATTAAAATCAAACGTCGCGGCAAACAGATCAATCAATATCAGCAGCACCGCCATCGTCTGCCAGATGGGAATTTTACGTTCCCCCCGTTTCAGATAAATCGGACAGCGGCTAACCCGGAACACCACCCCCGCGCCGATGACCATTAGCCCCAAAATCAGCACATTGCGAAATTCATAGCTATAAAAGGCTTGGGCATTCGGAAACACTTCATTGGCTTTGGCTAGACCATCAAAAATCCGTTCAACCAACCCATCAGCCTGATTGTAAAAAACCCGACTGCCAATCAACCCGACCACAATGGCCGTGCCGAGCCAAATCAGCACCCATTCCCCGCGTTTTGCCGGCAGATATATGGGGTGTCGTGCCTCCCCGTGAGATTTTTGCAGCGCCTCCACCCCAAACGCCGCCAGCACTGCGATACACACGGTCAAAGGCCAACTCCACCGGAACGGCGTATGCAATTGGTCAACCCCCGGCAGCGCATAATAGAGCACGGCATACGTCGGCAGGCCAAACATAAACGACAGCGAAATCAGGCCCAATAATCCAAATATCCCACGATAAGGTGGCCTTTTCTCCGCCTCGCCATTTTGGAGAGGGGGAGTGAGGGTCTTCCGTGCCCCCGTATACACCCCGAACATCGCCAGTAGCAGCGGCAAAATCCCCACATACACCCCGCCCTCAACATAATTCTTGATGCCAAAATCGGTGTTGGTGACCCGGGTGACTGTTTCGGGGGTGCGTTGCCAATCCTGCGATACTGTTTTCCATTCAAACACATCAAAATAATGATGCTGGGCCGGATTACCATAGACATTCGGCATCAAAAATTTGGCAATATGCCGATTCGGTAAGGCATACTCCATCACCTCATCCAGCGAATCTTGGCGTTCGGTGCGAAAACTGTTATTCGCCGCCTCCACCCCCGGAATAAACTGCACCGCTCCAATACCGAATCCAAGTGCGACCATGCCCATCAATGCCAGCGCGGGAGCGACCAATTTTTGCCATTTTGTTTTGTCGGGCCACCACATCCAAATCAGACGACAGGCCGCATAAAACGCCATAATCAGCAGGGTGTAGTAAACAATTTCAATATGCCCTGCCAAATGCGCCATGCCCAAACCCACCGCGCCTATCAACACCCATGTGAGCCGATTGGGTTTGCCCCCTGTACCGGGGAAGGGCTTTCGCAGCAGCACATATTCAATCATCAACAATTCAAGGGGCAGCCACGCCGCACTTGCTTGAATCATGGGGTGGACGGTGGAAACAATGAAAAAACTGCTGAGTTGAACAGTCAGTGCCGCGATAAGTCCTGCTATCCGGCTAAGACCAATCCCCCGCACATAGAGATACATCAACAGCCCTGCCAGCCATAATTGACTAACCGTAAACCAGCCATAGGCCGTATCAAGGGGCAGCACATAATAAATCACACTGAACGGATACAACATGCTGTGCTGACCATTGGCAAGAAACGTCGTTCCCGCAAATTGATTCGGCTGCCACAGCGGAATTTCGCCTTCATTCAGATTTTCACGAATGAACGTTTTCCACTGATAATTTTGCAGCACAAGATCAGACAGCAGGGCATTATGTGGAATCTCCGGTGCGCCTGCCTGTAGGCGTTCGGTAGCATACGGCTCATCTTGATACAGGTTATCGGCGGGGATGAGCGTCCGTCCACCCAGCGTGACGGGGGCGAAAAATAGCAGGGGCACGACAAAAAGCCCCGCGATGATAGCAATATCCGGCATAAAACGGCGTAATAAACGGGACATCCTCAATGACTTTCATAAAATCAGTAGATAACAACACGCAATTGTAGCGGCTGATAACTCACCCATGTCATACGGTTACACGGCTAGATTGCGCCCCCAACCTTACCCAACCTTACGCCGGAGGTCAATCGTGAAGCAACCGTTGAGACCCTGCCGAATATACACGGCGTTATACTCGTCAAAATTCATCATTAAGGAGTGGGAATCCATGCCAAAATTCACGGGTTCTTTGTGCGTCACGCTCATCCTTCTGCTATCTCTTTTTTTACCCCTTCCTTCGCATGTCAATGCCAACTCCGGGCCATTCCGTGTATATATAACCTTTGAGGACGGCCCAACTGCTGCCTATACTCCGCAAATCTTGGACATTCTTGCCGAATACAATGCCAAAGCAACCTTTTTTGTCATCGGCTTCCAAATTGAGGGCAATGAGGCCATCTTGCAGCGCATCATCCGCGAAGGCCATGCCATCGGCAATCATTTATGGCAAGAGCCGGGCGGTTATGCTGGCGCTCCCGATGAAGACGTTCAAGCCTCGTATGACCGTACCGAAACCGCCATTCGGAATGCGCTTGGTTCAGAACTAACCCGATATGACACGCAGTCCAAACTTTTCCGTCAGCCGGGCGGCGGTGTCAAACCATTTCCGGCCCGTGCAGGAGAACAAATCATCAGCTACAACTGGCATGTATCCGGCAATGACTGTGGTTTTGGCGATAATGGCAAATCCGCCGATGAGATAGATGAACAGGTTATAGACAACCTGACAGGCGGGTCATCCGCTGACCGGGCCTATTTCAGTGTGTTTTCATTTGGCGATGGTGTGGTGATTGGCCTACATGATGTCAATCGCGTAACAGAGCGTATCCTGCCAGCCTTCTTAGATTATATGCAAAGTATTGGGGCAACTTTTGAGGCTCTTCCTCGCCCATTTGATGCCCCCAATACCATGCCCATTCGACTGGGTGCGCCGCCTGTATGGGGTCAAGGTGTCCCCGGTACAACACTGGCGGGTGTGACGCTGGATTATGTCCGATTGCGTGCAGCCCCTTCGACCAGCGCCGAAATCTTGGTCGCGGATGTGCCCATTGACGCACCTGTTACCGCAATAGGCCGTGCGCCGGACTGGTATCAAGTGGAATGGAATGGACAAATCGGGTGGATTGCAGCGATGTATATAGCGGTGACTGGCCCGATTCCCAATCTGCCTCTGATTGAATAATCTACAGCGGTTCTCACATTGAGTGACACCGCATTTCAAGTTGGCTTCAGGCACACCGTCTTTAATATTCGGTAATTTATTCTCACCCCAATTCCCGCAAAACGCACTATTGAAGCCCGTCTCCACTCAGTGGGGAGAGGTGGGGATGGTCATTACCGATTTTATTGGTTAGACGTCATTAGTCCCGTGTTCTAATCGCTCACCCTATTTGAAAATCGCTTTAAGTGATGTCCGGCAACTCGCTGGCCCGATCAGTGGGTTTCAATTTGTGGTGACGCCCTAAGACCTGAAACACCCGCGCCGCTGCCTCATAGCTGATGAGAAAACTCATTTTGGATTCGCCAATGGTGCGGTCGGGGAAATAAATTGGGATTTCCTTGACCTTATACCCCAAACGCAACGCCACATAGGTCATCTCAGTTTGGAAGATATAGCCATTGGATTGGATACGATCCAGCCCGACGCCAATTAACGTTTCGCGTCGCCACAGCTTATACCCACCCGTCATGTCTCGAATCGGGACCCGCAGAATAAACTGGATATAGACGCTGTTGGCAAACCAACTCAGCAGCTTGCGCCACCATGCCCATGCAATATCCACACTGCCGCCTTTGGCAAAACGCGATCCCAAAACCATATCATGGGTTTTCAACTGCTCAACCATTTGGGGGATATAGCGCGGTTGATGAGAAAAATCGCAGTCCATTTGCAGGATAGCTTCTGCCCCATCGGCAATCGCTTTGGAGAATCCAGCCCGATACGCTTTCCCCAAGCCCTCTTTACCCTGCCGATGCAAAACACTCATCCGGCCCGTAAATTCAGCCGCCAAATCATCCGCGATCTGACCCGTGCCATCCGGTGAATTATCATCAACGACAAGAACCGATAGGGTCGTATCAGGAATTTCAAGTTCAAATAGCGCCATTACAATACGAGGCAGATTTTCTACCTCATTATAGGTCGGCAATACAACAGTTAGTTTCATGGAATGGGCCTCAAAAAGTGGGGTTACATCTGGAATCCGTCGCGGTAACGAATCACCTTGCGGCTATAGTTCTCGGTATACGTCTTGAGTTTTTCTTCAAGCTGCTTATACCGTTCGCTATCAAGCGCCTCATGGATGATTTCTTTCGACTCCGCCACAAATTCGACCAAGCGAACCGGATAATTGCCCCACAATGTATGATGCACATCGGTCATGTAAATGTGCATTAATCGCAAGGCCGGAACAAAATCCGTCGTTACAAAACGATAATAAACCTCCTGTGATTCGGGCTTAATATCGTAGGACATCAACAGTTTATATTTGGGGACAATTCTAATCATGCGACCTATTCCAAGCGCGTCATTACGGATGAGCAGGAGTGCGACCAGAAATGATACACTGAGATGTAGGTTAATGCCAGATGCCGGGTATCACAGTTTGGCACTGTGGACATTTGCCATCTGTTGCCGACAAGCGATTTTCGATAATGCGATAGCCCGACCGCCGAATAAGCGTGGTTTGACAGGTGGGACAGCGTGTATCTTCCCATTGCCCAACCCGCCCCGGGATATTCCCCGCGTAAATATAGCGTAATCCCGCTTCCGCCCCAATCTCGCAGGCGCGAATCAGCTTGGCCGTTGTGGTTGGTGGGGGTTCCATCATTTTATAATCGGGATGAAACGCCGTCACATGCCAGGGAATATCGGGCGAGATACCCGCGATATACTGGGCCGCATCCCGTAATTCGGCATCGCTATCATTAAACCCCGGCACGATCAACGTCAGCACTTCCAGCCAGATACCCGCCTCATACACCATCTTAATGGTGTCCAACACATGCTGCAAAACCGCCCCTAATTGACGATAGGGCTTGTCGCGCATGGATTTCAAATCAACTTTGTACCCGGTGAGGTGCGGGCACAGATAATCAATAACCTCTTGGGTGGCGTTACCGCTGGAAACATACAACGTATATAATCCCGCCTGCTTTGCCAGCTTAAAAATATCCACCGCCCATTCTGTGGTAATCAGCGGTTCGTTGTAGGTACTGGTCACCGAGCGTGCCCGATATTGTTTAGCCAGATCCACCAACTGCTCAGGTGAAATAATAAGCGGATCCCGTCCAGCATCATCATCTTTGAGGGTTTGTGAGATGTCCCAGTTCTGGCAATACGAGCAGTGCAAATTGCAGCCAAGCATCCCAAAACTAAACGCATCGGTGCCGGGGGCGATATGAAAAAACGGCTTCTTTTCAATCGGGTCACATTGCAGCGCCCCAACATAGCCATAAGGCACCCGCAATTGCCCATCCTGATTAAAGCGCACCTTACATATACCGTGTCGCCCGTTTTTAATTAAACAGTTGTGTCCACACGCCGTACAGCGCAGCGATTTTTCATCTGCGTCCACTATAGTGTATAGTGAACCGGGGATTGTCATCTGGTCGAGGGTAGTTTGTAGATCGGTCGTAGTAGTAATCATGGCAAAAATCCTTTGTTGCCTACTTATGTTTATTATACACCCGACCAAAACTTAACCGAACTGGTGCGAATCCCTAACGTGCTTTGAACCAGAAGTAGAGTTGTAATTTTGTGCTGGTCATAGCATAATGAAAGTAACGTAAGGAAGCGTAAATAACGCACCAACGAAGCGGGCCGTTGCTCATGTCTACAACAACTCTCCGTGCCTACCTAGATGAACTTGACCTCTTGCTTCAACGTGAAGCGCTAGAGGAAGTCATCGGGCATTGTCGCCACATTTTGCAGCACTATCCCAAAAATGTGGAAACGTATCGTCTGTTCGGCAAGGCTTTATTAGAAAAAGCCCGCTATGAAGAGGCTGCCCAAGTTTTTCCGCGCCTCTTGAGTGCCGACCCCAATGATTTTGTGGCCCATGTCGGCATGAGTTCCATCTATGAAAATCAACAACAGTTGAATCAAGCCATCTGGCATATGGAACGCGCCAACGAACAGATGCCGAACAACAACGTCATCATCAATGAACTCAAGCGCCTCTATCATAACCGCGATGAAACCAGTCCGCGCAAAATCCAACTAACTCGCGCCGCCCTTGCCCAACAATATCTCAGCAGTGGGATGTATGAGCAGGCCATCACGGAACTGCGCCGAAGTCTGGTAGAACAGCCGAACCGCTTGGATCTCCGTGTCCGTCTAGCCAATGGCCTCTGGGATGCCGGGCATATGTTAGAGGCAGGTGAACTCGCCCTAGAAGTGCTGCGTGTCCTGCCCGATTGTTTGCCACTGAATTTATTGATGGCAAAATTATGGATCGAAAGCCGCCGACCAGACGACGCCAAGCCTTTCCTAGAAAAAGTCGAAGCCCTCGCGCCTTATGAGAGTCTGCGGTTAATTTATAGCAGTGAAAATCAGGCCACCCTACCCGAAGGCGCATTTGTGCTGTCCCGCCTAAAGTGGGCCGCCGATGCCGCAACCTCTGTAGCTGGCCCCGCACCGGACTGGATCAGCCAGATCACCGACGTATTTAACATGCCCGAAAGCATTGCCCCAACACGCAGCGCCGGACGCAGTGCCACCGAGCAAGATTTACCAGACTGGATGAGCGAGGCCACCAGCCCAACTTCGGCCACCGATTTGCCGGATTGGTTTACCCCCGGCGCGGATTTTGGTGGCAAACCCAAGACTGCCGACCTACCAGCCCCCGATGACTGGTTTAACGAAATGGCAAGTTCGCTCAGTCAATCCAGCAAAGAATTAGCCGCCTCGACCCCATCCCCCGTTGTTTCAGGGGAAGATGAACTGCCCGACTGGTTCACCAATGTGGCGGAGACTGCCGAAGAGCCAATCGCCGACTGGATGGCTGAATCATCTGTACCTGATATGCCTGATGTTGCTGCAAAAGTCGCCCCGACTCCCAGTTGGCTCGATGATATGCCAGATTTCAGCGCCGCCGAGTCCGCACCGCCTACCCGCAAATCAACCGGTTTTACTGGTCTCTTGGCCGAAATCCAACAAGCCGAAGATGAACCAGAGGCCGAAGACATGCCAAGCTGGTTAGGCGATGTGGGTCAAACATCAACCGACGATGAACCGCCCTCAATTATTGGCGATATGGAAACATTTGGCTTTGGCGAGAATCCCGATGAAGAACTAGAACAATTACGCGCCGCTGCTCGTCCACCCTCGGCGGAGGAAGTAGCCGCGCTTTTGGCTCTTGGGGGTCGTAAACCCGACGAAGAGCCAATGCCTGATTGGTTAGTCGAGGATGAACAACCAGCCAACGAACCTGCCCCTTCGCTTTGGGATGAAGAAACCCTCTTTGAAGATTTTGGCGCTATGGAGACCGCCGCAACGCCAAGCTGGTTGTCGGATGCATCTGATGTATCCGACTCGTCTGATGAAACCGAATACACCACCCTGTTTGAAGAAGAAACACCGGATTGGCTGACAGATGCCCCGGCGCAATCAGCGACCCCAGCACATGGCACGGCCATGCTGCCGGAAATCGCCGCCAAAGAAGAACCCGGCTTTACCTTTGAAGATTCTTTTGAAACCGATGATTGGCTAACTGGTGAATCCGAATCTGCCGAAGAATCACCCATTTTTCAACTCGACGAGGAATCTCCTACTACCGAGGATGAAATGGACTGGCTAACCGACGCGGTGGCAACCGACGCGCCCTCGCTGACCCTTGAAAAAGTAGGGCAAGAATCCGCTGAAGAATTTGCCTCGCTATTTGAAGATGAATTAACCGCCTCACCTGCGCCGACCGAACAGCGTCTAGGGGTAACAGGTGACCTCCCTTGGCGTCATGGTGACTCTGAATCATCAGCCGAAGCAGGCTCGATTGACGAATTTGCTGTCCTCTTCGATAGTCAAATGCCTGACAAATCCTCTACTCCCTCCACCATCCCCGGTCGCCTCGGTGTAACGGGTGACCTCCCTTGGCGTCAGGAAACAGATAGTGACGCGATTGCCGGACCCAGTCGGCGCTCTAGTTTAGACGAAGTAGACTGGAACGCGCTGGACACTGAAGCGGTTCAAGAACCAGCCACCCCGGCTGAACCTATCATTGAAACGACGCCAGTGGATGATCTTTCCGCATGGCTAAACGTCCCACCACAGACCTCATCCATTGCGCAAGAAGTCTCAGATGACGAATTTACTGACCTATTCAGTGACGATCTAATTCCGGGAACGGCTTGGCTAGACGATGTTCAGCAGGAGACCGCTATGCCCGGCATTCCCGACCTTCTCCCCACCGCTGGAGATGATGAGGTTCCCGACTGGATGCGCGACGTCGAGCCAATTAAATCCGTCGCATCCGAGGTGTCCGACAATGAATTTGATTCCATGTTTGACACGTCCCCAGATGATTTTTCGGCAATCGGCGAACCGAGCACGGGCTGGTTAACTGAATTAGATAGCGCCCCCGCCGCCGATGATTGGATGGCATCCCTTGAAACACCTGCTACCCCTCAACCTGAAATCGCCGATCTGGACAACATGTTCGGCAGTCCGGTGGACGATTTTTCGGCAATCGGCGAACCGAGTACAGGCTGGTTAACTGAATTAGATAGCGCCCCCGCCGCCGATGATTGGATGGCATCCCTTGAAGTACCTGCCACCTCTCAACCTGAAGTCGCCGATCTGGACAACATGTTTGGCAGTCCGGTGGATGACCTTTCAGCTTTCGGCGAACCGAGTACGGGCTGGTTAACTGAACTAGACAGTGCCCCCGCTGCCGATGATTGGATGGCATCCCTTGAAACACCCGCCATCACGCCACCCGCCGTCTCCGACTCTGATCTGGACAACATGTTTGGCAGTCCAGTGGATGACCTTTCGGCAATCGGCGAACCGAGTACGGGCTGGTTAACTGAATTAGATAGCGCCCCCGCCGCCGATGATTGGATGGCATCCCTTGAAACACCCACTCCCAAATCAGCCGGAGCAACGGTGGATTTGAGTGAAGAAATTAGCGACGATTGGCTACTTTCAATGCCTTCGTCCTTGTCTAATACGTTGGATGCTGAAGTTTCCGACGACGACCTAAGCAAATTATTGGGGGATGATTTTGGCGATGTAGACACAGGCTGGCTGGAAAATGCAACCACATCTACATCTGCGCCGACTAGCCAGAGCTTTGACAGCGCTTTTGATGATCTATCCGACATCAGCGCCCCGCGCACGGGCTGGCTGGATGATTTGGAAGAAGGCACAGCTACACCCGCCAGTGCTTCCGATTGGTTGTCCTCTTTTGGTCAGGTCGAGCCGCCTAGCCCCATCCCGCAGGCTACCTCAGAGTCAGAATTCGACAGTCTCTTTGATGACCTCTCCGATATCGAAACCCCGCGCACGGGTTGGTTAGATGGCGTTGAAACAGGTGCAACTGAACCCGAAAATGCCGCCGAGTGGCTGTCTTCCTTTGGGCAAGCTGAACCCCCAAGCCCCATCCCGCAGGCCGCCTCAGAGTCAGAATTCGACAGTCTCTTTGATGACCTCTCCGATATCGAAAGCCCACGCACGGGTTGGTTAGATGATGTTGAAACAGGTGCAACTGAACCCGAAAATGCCGCCGATTGGCTATCTTCCTTTGGGCAAGCTGAACCCCCAAGCCCCATCCCGCAGGCAGAAGAATTTCCCGACTGGCTTGGCATGGACTTCGAAAGCCCAGACCAACCCCAACCGGAAGCCGTTGGCGAATCTGATATGGATGCCCTGTTTGGGGATCTATCCGAAATCGGCGAACCGCATACCGGTTGGTTGGATGATGTTGAAACAGGCATCGCCGAACCCGAAAATGCCGCCGATTGGTTGTCCTCGATTGGCAAGTCCGAGCCAAGCGCCCCCATTCCAATGGCGGAACCCGCCGAATCATTACCGGATTGGCTGGCAGGCGTGGAAATTGAAGAAGAACCCGAGGAACCCGCCCCATCCGCTGGCTTTGATGACCTCTTCCGCGATATGTCGGACGTCGCCGAGCCGCGCACGGGTTGGCTGGATATGAACGAACAAGGCTTTGGCGAATCCGCCGAAGAAGGGGCAACCGAGTGGACGGAAGACCTATTAGAAGAACCGGAAGCCGAAAGTGCTGCTCCTGATTGGCTCAGTGACGATATTCGTCTCGACACCTCCGACATTCAGATGGCGGTAGATTTTGATAAGCAGCCTGTCCGTGCCGCCGCCAAAGAATCTGAGGAGCGCAAACCAGATTCGGCGGGCAATATTGACGCATTCCTTGCCTCAATCACCGGTTCGGATCAAACCGAGGCCATGATTTCTGAACTCGACCAACTGACGGGCTTTAAACTGCGCGAGTTGAAACCCGAAGAAGTCGAAGCCGCAACCCGGCCTTCATTCCCGGTGCCAACCACGCTTCCCGAAGAATTCCCAGATGAGACAGATTTCGGCTTTGATAAGCCAGAAGCGGCACCAGTTGCCTCCAAACGCGATTTGCCGGATACTAATACAGAAGCAGATGATGCTTTCCCGATTGAGTGGGACGAGCCGATCAAACCCAAGCAAAAACGAGGTCGGCGGCTGTTCGGGAAGCGCAAAGCATCGGCCCAAGACGAGGCGCTGCCAGTCGCTACAACCGTTGTGGCTCCTATTGCGGTAGCTCCAACTGTGGTTGCTCCGCCTTCTGTTGCTTCACCTTCTGCTGCAAGTGAGCGATCTACCTCATTTGATTTTGATCGTGAGCCGCCTTGGTTACGTAAACAAAAAAGGGCCGCATCATCAGAATTTGATGAACTGGACTTCGGCGACGATGATGACACACCGCCCGATTGGTTTAAATAAATTTTTGTTCCCGTGTTGGCGCTTAGGTATACCAGCCAACCATTAAGGAGGATAGTCCGTCATGGGCGACATGCCAGATTTTGAAAACATGACACTCGAAGAGCAAATGCGTTGGTTGGAGAGCCTTGCGGCACGACAGGGCGCAAATCCGCAAGAATTTATGACTGCGGCAGACATGTCGGTGCCAGAAATTGACCCCAACAGCGTGGTGATTGATGAACCCGGCTATGTCCCCTCCGAAAAATTCAGCCGTCCGCTGTCTGCTGGTGCTGGGCCAAGCCGTCCCGTTGAAGTGCCGCCACAGGCCACCGAACCTATTGTGCCCCCAATGGAAGCGCCAGTCTATGACTATTCATATGCTGAACAACCCACCATGATGGACTATCAAGAGCCACCCCAACCCGTCGCGGCGGTTGACCCCAACGACCCGCTGGGGGGTATGGATCCAATGGCATGGCTAGAGAGTCTCGCGGCGCGTCAGGGGGCAAACCCCAACGAATTTACCACCGCTGCCAATTATGAGATTCCCGAAGTTGACCCCAACAGCGTGGTGATTGATGAACCCGGCTATGTCCCCTCCGAAAAATTCAGCCGTCCGCTGTCTGCCGCCGCCGGACCAAGCCATCCGATCGAAGAACCACCTGTCTACGATACCTCGCCGACGCAGCCATACGAAGTTCCCGCCGAACAGCCTGCTCCCGAATTCAGCTATGAAACACCGTCCGCATGGGCACCCCAAGATGGTGAAATTCCAGTGGATGTTGACCCAATGGCGTGGCTAGAAAGCCTCGCCGCTCGTCAAGGTGCAGACCCCAATGAATTTATGACCGCTGCCAACTATGAAATTCCCGAAATTGATCCCAACAGCGTCGTCATTGACGAACCCGGTTATGTGCCCTATTCGCCATTTGAAACCGCTGCTGGTCAGTCATTCGCCAGTACCGAATCCTATCAACCGCCTGTACCATCCATGCCCCTGCCCGAAACCTCATTTGAACTGAGCGAAGATACTTCTTCGTTGTCGTGGCTCAGTGATCTGGCAGGCGACCAGAACGCCGATGTCCCCGATTTCCTCAACAGTCTGGCTACCGATGATATTCCCAGCTTCGATCTCAGTTATGATGCCACGCCGGAACCCTCGACACCGCATTTCATCACCTCCATTGAGGGGCTGACCGATGAGCAAATCGCTGAGGCACAAGCACACGGCACGATCTCACCTGAGGCCGAACTCGCATGGCTGATGCAGAAAGCCCAATCTTTGGCGGCGCTTACCCCACTCAATGATGAGTATGAAGCAACCCATCCCGCCGAAGACGAAATTGCCCCCGGCCAGCTACCGGAGTGGTTAGCGACCCAAATGCCATCCGACCTAGAGGCGATTCCGGTCATCGAAGACGCCTTCCCGGCCCTCATTGATGAAATTTTGCCCCCGCCAGCCCCAACCGATCTACCGGATTGGCTGTCCGAAAGCCCAATTACGCAGGGGGCACTCGAAATCGAACTGCCCGAATTTACCCTAGAGGACACTTCCGGCTTTGCACCAATGCAAGACGAGATTTCGGCAGCGTCGGATCTGATGGAGGGTTATGCCCAAAGTGGCGATGATTGGGCGGCTGCACTAGATGAAGAATACGCCATGCAGCATCAATCTTTCGCCGCGTCCTCTGAACCAGATTGGTATGCTGAAGCCGTATCTAAGGTCGAAGATGGGATGCCGGAAGCACTTCCAACCGAAGCCGTCCCCGAATTTGACATCAGCATGTTTGAAATGCCAGTTGAAACCGAGATCATGGCTGCCGAACCAGCCGATTTGCCCGACTGGTTACAGGAAATGAGCAGTCAGGTCGTTCCTACCGACAGCGATTTACCGGAATGGCTCATGGGGTCATCGGTGGTCGAACCCGAAGCAATTTCGGAAGTAGCCACGCCGGATTGGTTAAGCGAACCCGTCATGGATCCGCTGAGTTTTGTCGCAGAAAATGCACCATCCGAGGCTGATTATTCCCATTTGACACCGGAAGCCACAACTTCACAGCCCGAACTGGCCTTCCTTGCCACAGCGCCATCCGAAGCCGCCGGTGTCGAAGAATACCTCCCGGTTGCCCAAGAAGGTGGTCTGCCCTCGTGGTATCAAGCACCCGAAACGCCAACCGCACCAACCGCGCCCGTCTACGTTGCGCCAGTGCAACCCGTCTATCAACAGCCGCCTGTGGTCACACCGCCCCCGCCGATGGCACCACCTACGCCACCAGCGCCGGTTCACGCCGCCGCCAGTTCACGTCAGGTCGCCCAACCGGTGCCGCCGCCTTCATCTCCGGCCCTTGTTCCGGCTGGTTTTGCCCAATATCAAGCGACGTTGGAACAAAACCCACACGATCACAATACCCGGCTGAATTTGGCCCGTGAATTAGAAAAGGTCGGCAATATGGGGGCCAGTCTCGACCATTACGAAACGCTGGTCGAATCTTCATCGGCACTCGAAGTGGTCGCCGATGATCTATCGCGCCTGTCTGTCCGCCAACCGCAAAATCCAAAGGTGCGCCGTCTGTTGGGCGATACCTATATGCGGCAGGGTCGTCTGCAAGAGGCCCTAGATACCTATCGTGGTGCATTAAATCAACTCTAATACACCAGCAAATCGCCTATCAAAGCGGGTTTTTTATAGCCCGCTTTTTGTTTTCATGCATTCGACAGCCATCCTCGAATGACCCTCGTTTCAAGCTAAACTCAGCACGGTGGCTTTAGCCCCGTGTCCTAATGGGTCAACTTTTCAAAGTTTCAGCGCATCGCACTGTCCGACTATCCCGAAACATGCTATGCTCATAGCTAAGTTTAAAAATTGCCCGTTTTGAGTAGGCAATGATTTTACCAACAGGGAGATTCTAACGTTGGAACGTACACTGATTATTGTTAAACCCGATGCCGTGCAGCGCGGTCTGACCGGGGAAATTATCCGCCGTTTTGAGGCACGCGGTCTGCGTATTGCTGGGATGAAATTTATCCAGATCAGCCGCGAACTGGCTGAAAAGCACTATGCCGAGCATGTGGGCAAGAAATTTTACGAAAGCCTCGTCAGCTACATCATCAGCGGCCCAGTAGTCGTGATGGCGCTCGAAGGCAAAAACGCCGTCGAAGCTGCACGCGGCACCATTGGCAAAACCAACCCCGTTGAAGCCGCCCCCGGCACCATTCGTGGCGATCTGGGCATGGAAATTGGGCGCAACTTGGTACACGGCTCCGATGGTGCAGCATCCGCCGCCCGTGAAGTCGCTTTGTTCTTCAGCGACGCCGAGTTGGTCAACTGGACACGCGACACCGAACGCTGGATTTTTGAATAGTCCTTCAGGGAGGGGCGTAAAATGTCCCTCCCAACCGACTTAATATTTGAACATTTTGAATAATTGTGGATAAGTTTTTATGTCAAAACAAATGGAACGGGTCCTAATCGTAGACGATGACGTTGAAGTACGTGACCTCCTCAAGGACCAAATTTTCCACCCCACCCAATACGAGGTTTTAGAAGCCCGTGATGGCGTAGAGGGCGTGGCAATGGTCGAAAAGCGCCGCCCTGACCTGATCTATATTGATTTGGTCATGCCGGGTCTGACTGGCAAAGATATGCTGGTGGCGATCAAATCCCGCCAATATACCGGGCCGATTATCGTGGGGGTGAAGCGCGGTAGTGAGAAAGATGCGATTGAAGCGTTCCGTTTTGGCGCAACCGACTATATCACCAAACCCATTCGCGAAGCCGAGATGATGTCGGTCGTTCAGCGTGCCCTTGCCGATGTGCGCCTCCGCAAAGAACGCGACGGCCTCACCGAACAACTCCGTAAAAGCAATATCGAACTCGAAGCCCGTATCAAAGAATTGACCACGCTCTCCACGTTGGGGCAAACCCTCACCGCCATGCGTGGCCTCGATGAAATGTTTGATGCGGTATTGGCGGGTGCCTTAGCCGTCAGTGGGGCGGACTACGCGACCCTCCTTTTACAAGAACCTAATTCTGCGGATTTGATTCTGCGGGCTGGCAAAAATTTGACGCTGGTCATGCAGGAAAAACTCGGCGAACCCATGCGTGACGAATTAGCCAAATTAGTGATGACCAGCCAACAGCCACTTGTGGTCGAAGGGGATGGTCTCAAACGATTTAAGCTCTCCCGCGATATTCTGGCAACCGTCTATGCCCCGATGGTCGTCAATGGCAAAGCGATCGGCGTCTTAACCATCGGCAACCACCGCCGCAAAAAAGGTTTTGAAAATCGCTTGGGTGAAGTGATTAACACGCTGGCCGACTACGCCGCGATTGCCATTGTCAATGCTCGCCTGTTTAACGCCCTAGAGCAGCGTGCCAAGAGCCTCGAAGCCGCCTATAACGAAGTCAAAACACGCGACCAGAAAATTTCAAGCGGGGTATTTATGCCATTGGGCCAAATGCAAGAAACCCTTGCCAGCCTTGCCAGCATCCCCAAATTATCGCCCCAACTGGCGACCCAACTGCTACAATTGACCCAACAAGCCGAGCAGATGCGTCTCTTGATTGGACAATTAACATCTACCGAATCCTCGCCCTCATGATCGGCAAGGATTAACGGAAGGAGCGTCTCGTTTTACATGGTGGGTACAATTAACGCATTAGACATCCTCCTTCAAAATGTCAATACACCCGTGATTGCCATTGACCATCACGAGCATATTTTGTTCTGCAATCAGGCCGCCGCGCACTTATTTGGGTTGGGTAATGCGCCCATCATCGGCCAAGCCCTCCGCCGTATCATCAAAAACCCGGATATTTTGGCCCTGCTCACCGAAGGCGAAGGCCAGAACACCCGCCGCGAAATCAATTTCACCGAGCGCAATCAGGTCTACAGCGCCGAACGGGTCGAATTACAGGGTGTGGGGTCGTTGGTCATGATGCAAGACATCACCAACCTCAAAGAATTAAGCCGCCTCCGCAATGAATTTGTAGGGACGATCACCCGCGACGTGCGTTCCCCATTGACTGCCATCATCGGCTATATTGAACTATTAGAGCGTATGGGGCCTCTCAATGACCAGCAGCGCAATTTCATCGGGCGCATCATTTTCAGCGTCCATTCCATCACTGCTCTCCTCAATAATTTGCAAGAATTGGAAAAGGTCGGCGCGGTCTTGGAAACGGATCGCAAAACCGTCCAGATGCAGATGATTGTCCTATTGGACAATGCCATCAAATACACCCCGGCGGGTGGTCGGATTGTGGTCGAACTCACCCCCGAAAGCGACTTTGTGTTGTTGATTGTGGCGGATACGGGTATTGGCGTCCTGCCCGAAGATCAACCCTATATCTTTAGCAAGTTCTATCGCGCCAGTAATGTCGTTGGTGATACGGTTGGGACGGGCTTGGGGCTTTCGATTGTCCAGAGTATTGTCGAGCAGCACGGCGGACGCATTTGGGTAGATAGTCAGGTCAATCAAGGCACAACCTTCACCGTCATGCTACCGTGTTATGGTGACACTGCCGACCTGAGCAAAGGCCATTGACATGCGCTTTTTACGTCCCCGTCGCCAGCCACCCCAAAAATCGTGGTCAGTCGTGGCGGATTGCTCCAGTTCCTTTGAGGCCGAAGTCATCGCGGGCCTATTGCGGACGGCGGAAATCCCGGTGTTTATCCAGCAAGACGGCGCGGCACGGGCAATGGGCATTACCATCGGAATGGGTGCGATTCGTGTCCTCGTCCCAACCCCGTTTGAAGCCGAGGCGTTGGCCCTTTTAGCCGAAGATGAAACCCCGCCACTGATTGATGAACCCGCCATTCAATTTCCCGATGATTACCTTGATGAGAATGACGACGAGGATGACACCCCCGATGAGCCGCTTGTCTGAGCAATCCGAATATTTTGACCGGACGTTTCGCAAAGAGGCTTTTGCCAACGAAACCATCCAGCGCATTACCTTTCAAGATTGCACCTTTAGCGCCTGTTCTTTCATCGAAGCCCACTTCCAATACTGCAAATTTATTGACTGTCGTTTTGTAGACTGCGATCTGAGTCTGGTCACGGTTAAGGGGAGTGCCTTCACCAAAGCCCAATTTGAACGCTGCAAAATGATCGGCATTGTGTGGGTCGAGGCCGTGTGGGAAGCCATGAGTTCAGTCGGTTTTGTGGAATGCAACCTCAGCTATTCCAATTTCCGCGCCATCAAATTGCATCGGGTCACCATGCGAAAATGTCTCGCTCATGAGGTGGATTTTGCCGACACGATTTTGACCGAGGCCAATTGTACCGACACCGACTTTGCCGACAGTCGCTTTTTACACACCGACCTGACCAAAGCCGATTTTACGGGCGCGTCCAACTACACGATTGATGCCACCGCCAACACCCTCAAGAAGACCAAATTCTCCCTCCCCGAAGCGATTTCCCTCCTACGCAGTCTGGATATTGTGTTGCAAGAATGAGCGATTAAGTAGGGGAGATCAACCGATGCGCCGATTTTCCAGAATTGCTATCGCTGTGTTGGGCCTTATTGCCGCTTCAATTGCTTGCGACAGTGACTATGCAGTTTTCCCGGCACCACTTCAAATTCAAGATAACGCTTGGTCTCCCGATAGCAAGAAAATAGCAGTCACACTTCAGAATCGTAAAGCCGAGTTTGTGACACTTGCAACCGAACCACGAAACCTCTATCAAATTCGTATTCTCGACGTTAGTGACATGCAAAATGCCCATACTGACCTAATATTGGACGATGCAGCGAATCCTTCGTGGTCGCCAGATGGTCATCTAATTTTCAGTCAATGGGATAGTACAAAGGGTTGGCAGCGAAAAATTGCCAATGCGGACGGCTCAAATCGTCGAATATTCCCGCTTGAAATCAGTGAATACTTTGTCTGGTCACACGATGGTAAAAAAATCGCTGCAACCCAATGCCTAGCGAATCGTTGTTATATTAGAATTTTGGAATCTGACCAGCAAAACAACTATTCGTTGATTTCGGAAATTGAGATAGAAAAACTTCCTTTGGCACTCAGTTGGTCATTTGACAATACTCTAATTGCTTATTCGACCTCACCGGAAAATGATACGGGTCAAATTAGCATTTTTTCTTTAGCAAGCAGCGAAATTGGGGAAGTCCATTCTAATTACTGGGATCACGACCCAATGTGGATGCCAAATGACCGAATAGCTTTCATATCTGACAGGGATCCTGCCATCAGCCTATATCACAAACTATTTAAACCTACTCCTCAAATATATTCGATGAATACGGACGGAAGTGATGTTCGTTCGGTGGTAAATCAGCCATCAATAGAATGGTTTGACATCTCACCAGACGGCACACAAATTGCATTTACGAGGCAGCCTAATAAGTGGCTTAAAGATGGTGTAATTTGGTTTTATGAACGCTATCCGGATGGTACTCGTCAGCTTAAATACAGTAAATACTGGCTTTACATTGTCAATTCAGATGGCACGCGGATCAGAAATCTTGGCGACATCGTTGGGAGTTCCAATCCTATTTGGTCACCGGATAGTCAATATTTGGCTTTCTACAGGAATCTGGAATTAGTCATCCTAGACGCGGACTCTGGGACGACAGTCTTAACGTATAATCTACTATTTCTCCCCTCGAGCGATGGCTCCGATTTCGATTTCTTCTCCATCTTTGCCATCGTTTGTGCTTCTTGTTTGTCAATCGGGATATTTGCGTTTGTAGGTATCGCATGGTTCGTACATCGTCGAAGCAAACGTCGCGTCAAACTAGAAGAAATTCCTACTCCGCTTTTCCCGGGACAATTTCCGGCTTAACCCGCAGATTGCCCAATTCCTCGCGCACCAACACCTGACCCGGATGCCCACCCTTTAATTTTCGCACATGCCGACGCTCCGCCGTGATGACATCCACCTTTTCTTCCGTGCGGAGTTTGCTGTAATACGCGGCAAATCGGGCGGCCTGCTCCATGATAGCGGGTGGCACTTTGCGTCCACTCGTTTTGATGACCACATGCGACCCCGGAACGCCCCGTGCGTGCATCCAAATATCCATATCCTCGCCTTTTTTGAAGGTCACATCCTCATTTTGCCGCGCATTCCGCCCAATCCAAATGACAAACCCGTCCGGCGTGACATAGCGCAGTGGCCCAGATTGCCCTCCTTTGGGATGCTGGACTTTTTTGCCCTGCCAATACCCCTTTTTCATCAGGGTCTCTTGCACTTCGCCAATATCCTGCCAGTTTTCCGCCAAATCAAGGTCAGTCGCCAACTGGTCAAGGAATTCAAGTTCGCTTTCCACCTGTGCGATATATTCCGGCACTTGCTGGCGTCCCCGTTTCGCCTTTTCATATTTCTCAAAATAGGCTTTGGCATTATCCAGCGCCGACAACTCCGGATCGAGTTTGATTTTCAGCGGGGGGGTATCTACCTCATATTCGGCCTCGAACAAAGTCTGCCCCTTCTGGATGTTGTATTGATAAGCCAACAGCAATTCGCCTGCCATCCGCAAATGTTCAACATCCGCCCGTTCCACCAGCGATTTTTTCAGCGACCCCAGCTTGCGCTCCAATTTCTTTTGCGCGTTCTGAATTTGCAACCGAATCGGTTCACGTGCCGCCTCATAGACTGCCCCGCCTTCCAATCGCCCATAATACGAACTCAGGGCTTCGCTGATGGTCGGCATTGGTTCCCATTCCCCCAGATGCGTCAGGGGATAGGCCGCCACACCCAACACTTGGCCTCCCTCACCAACCGCCACCCCCGGTTGCCATTCATTCCGCAGCAACGAGCGCAAAAACGACCCCAACGCCGCGTCCAGTCCATACGGATTAACTTCCGATGCCCGCATATCAATCCGACCATAAGCGCGGAAAATGGCTTCTTTGGCAAGGAATGGGCTAAAGCCATACACATTTTTGACCAGTACCGACCATGCTTTTTGATCCGGTTCGCGCATCAACAGGCTGTTTAATACTTTGGGATTCAGTTCGGCGGGATGCGTCTTGCCCTCCATCGGTGGCGGTGGCACATACGGGTGTTTAGGCAAACTCACCCGATAGCGATTTTCGTCCGCCCCCACACGCCGCACGCAATCCGCGATGATGTCATTTTCGACCAGCAGCAAATTTGCCCGCCGTTCAATCATTTCCAGAATCAACTGCACTTCGCCTGTCTCATCCAGAAAATCAAAGATCAGCACCCGTTCCCATGGGGGTTGGCGCACCGCGATGAGTTTCATCCCCTCCAGCCGATTGCGAATCAGCAACCCCATCGTGGAAGGCGACATCACCCCCCGCCGCAATTTTTCTGGCGTAATCAGCGCTCGCGGGGTCGTGGATTCAGCACACAGCAGCAAATAGCGCCGTTCGCGGTTGGTGTAAATTTCCATACCAAACGTATCATGGTCAAGTTGAACAGTATCTTGCACACGCCCCCCGACCAGTAATTCATTAAACTCATCTGCTATGGCGGCGGTGGTGAATGTATCAATCGTCATAAACGGCCCTACTTCATAACAAGTAACAAATGAACAAAATACGATGAATCAGATAATTGGTGTTTTCTTTAACGTAATGCTACAATGCCCAACAATCGTAAAATTTAGATTAATGCCCTGTCCGAAAAATGATGCACATTGCGCGTATTGCTATTGGGTCTACCAATCCGGTCAAGTGTAACGCAAGCCAGCGTGTCCTGTCAGCCCTCTATCCTAATGCTGACTTTGTGCCGATTTCGGTAGAATCTAATGTGCGTGATATGCCAATCGGTGATGAAGAAACCCGACGTGGCGCATTTAACCGGGCCACTGCTGCCATGCACGCCACCCAAGCTGAAATAGGCATTGGCCTTGAGGGTGGGGTTCAGGAAACCGAATTTGGCATGATGACCTGTGCGTGGTGCGCTATTGTTGATCTTGAGGGTCGAATTGGTATAGGCGGCAGTTCTTGTATCCGCCTGCCCGATACCGTTGCCGAACTCATCCGAAGCGGCCTAGAGCTTGGGGCGGCAATGGATCAACTGACCGGTCAGCATAACACCAAACAAGCTGAGGGCGCGATTGGCATCTTGACCAACGGCCTAAGCTCACGCCAAGAAGCATATGAGGCACTTATCAGGATGGCCCTCGCGCCATTTCTGCGACCTGCATGGTACAGTTAACGCACTTCAAAAGAAAGGAGCCAAGCGCCCGATGCCGTCCATTTATCTAATCCAACCCCATCAGGCGCCAAAATTCTTGATGAACCGAAAATATCTGCTACCTTTAGCTCTTCTTTTGTTTACCTTGCTATTGGCGGCCTGTGGCGGCGAAGATTTTGTCCCACCCGATCAGCCGAATCTCAGTTTACAGGCCGGCGAACAAAGCGATGGTGGTCTACGCACCGTTGCATGTTGGCCCAAAGGCGAAAAGAACGTAAGTTGTGAATTTACCAACGACGACGCCAGCCCCGCAACGGCCTTAACGGTGCAGGGTGGTCAAGCCGTGACAGTGGCAATTGCGAATCCTGCGGGGGTAGCCCTGCCCAATCAGGTGGTCATCACCTCGCGTGAAACCGATGCCACCGGAGCACCGTTGTTCACCATGCAAATTGACCCGACCCAGACCACCGAATTTGTCTTGGCCCCGCTGCCCAACGGACGCTATTTGTTAGATGTCACCGCCTACTATGCCGATATTGAAGGCTCAAGCGCGACGGTCAGCAATGTCTTTGCCCTAGATGTTGGACAAGCCGTTGCCGTCAATCCCACCCCCGAAGCCACTGATGCCGCGACCCCGGAAGCCACTCCTGAAGTGACCGAAACGGCAACACCGGAGGCCACTGAAGAAGCGACGACTGAAGCCACCGCCGAAGTAACCGAAACGGCCACCCCCGAAGCAACCGATGAAACCGGGGCAAGCGGCGGCAATGAAACCGAAACACCAGCGGTAACCGAAGAGGCTGTTGAACCTACCGCCGAAGCAACCGCAACACCCGAAGCGACTGAATCTGCTACAACACCAGAGGTCACCGAAGCCACTGAATTGGTAACGGAGACGCCTGTAACGCCTACGACCCCGGTTGCCACTACACCCGCTGCGACTGAAGAAGCCGCTGTACCAACCGAAACGCCGACTGTAGAAGTGACTGAAGTCGCCACTGAGACTCCAACCGCAACACCCACCGAGGAAGTGACCGAGGTCGTTGCGCCGCCAACCAGCACCGCCACGCCAACGCCGTCACCAACAACACCCGTTCCACCCACCGAAACCTCGGTGTTTGATGTGGACGCCCCACCCGCTGTAGCATTACGGGTATCTGGGCGCAATTACCAACCCGTCGGTTATGATTATTGCCGCCCCAATGCTTCATCTGAATTAGTGTGCGTCAAGCAGCCATTTAGCACGACTGGGACAACCACCATTCGGGCTGCGCGTAATGCCGCCGCCAATATTCGGATAGACGGTTCACGCCCGACCAACATTGAGATCAACTATCTGGGCCGCGACACCCTCCAACCTATTGCCTCTGAGACGCGCCTCGGCGATAACGTTGTGCTCTTTAATCTAGGGGTAGCCGCTGGTTCCTATATCCTCTCGGTGGAAATAACATGGCCCGATGATGTATCTGTGACCTACTATTTCCAACTCCAAGTTTTGCAATAGCATGTTGCAGAATCCGCCACGTTAGGGGGGTTCTGCTTCTAGTTTTATTGAGGAGGGTCATGACTAACACACTACTGTTGACTCCATCATGAGTGGCTCTTATAATGCTCAATAGGTGGAGTTCCGTACTGATTAATAGGCAAACAACGCACACTTGCATTGAGTTGGGTTATAAGGAAGGTAGCTATGTCTACGGAGGTACGTCGCTACGATACGGCCCCCGCACCGCCACCCGATGAAAGTTATTGGACGGCGCTGCTGGCTGAGGCTGATACCGCGATAGGGGGAATACCTCAAAACGGAACGAATGGTAAAGGGTATTCATCCAAAGACGATTTTGATGCTAGATTTGATGAAGAAGGTAGTGGTTCAGGTGGATCTGCCGATTGGGAACAGGTTGACCAAGTATTTCGTTCGGATACAGTTGTTGAATTAGCGGTAATTGGCTACAACCGGGGGGGCATATTGGTCGAATGGGCAAGCCTACGTGGGTTTGTTCCGGCCAGTCAGCTCGTTGAATTTCCTTCGGATCATGAATCTCCAAATACTCGTCGTCAAGCCCTCATGGGTTATCTGGGCAAGACGCTCCGCCTACGTATTATCGAACTAGATCGTGTACAAAGCCGCCTGATTCTTTCAGAACGTGCTGCCCAAGCCAATGCCGGCGCACGCGATCAGGTATTGCATAACCTAAAAACGGGTGATGTCTGTCAGGGCATCGTCACCAATCTCTGCCATTTTGGTGCATTCGTTGATCTCGACGGCCTCGAAGGGCTGATTCATATCAGTGAACTCAGTTGGGGTCGCGTGGGTCATCCAGCCGATATTCTCGAACGTGGACAAACCATCAAAGTCCATGTCCTCGATGTTGTCCCCACCGAAGGCCGCATCGCCCTAAGTGTCAAACGCCTCCAACCCGATCCTTGGGAAACGGTTGAACAGCGTTATCAAGTGGGCAGTGAGGTCGAAGGGGTCATAACCCATGTAGTAGATTTTGGGGCGTTTGTCTGCATCGAAAACGGCCTCGAAGGGTTGGTCCATATTTCCGAACTTGCCGAGGGGCACTTCTTGCATCCTTTTAATGTGGTGCGCGAAGGCCAAACCGTCAAAGCCAAAATCTTGCACATTGATGGGCCGGGGCGTCGTCTTGGGTTAAGCCTACGACGCTAGGGTAGTCAAACAGGGGCGCAGACACCAGCGCCCTATTTGTTGGTGGGAGCATAATCAATGGAGAATCAAACCCTCACAGCCATACAAGGGCTGCGTGTGGGTCACGCCCATAATCTGGACGGGCCTACAGGTTGCACCGTGATTTTGTGTCCCCCCAACACCGTCGGCGGCATTGACCAGCGTGGCGGCGCACCCGGAACTCGTGAAACCGACCTCTTGCGCCCCATGCACCTCGTCCAGCACGTCCACGCCATTTTGTTGGCGGGGGGCAGCGCCTATGGACTAAATGCCGCCGCTGGTGTGATGCGTTATCTCGAAGAACACAGCATCGGCTTTGATGTACGGGTCAGTGTCGTGCCCATCGTACCAGCCGCCATTATCTTTGATCTTGATGTCGGCAATCCCGCCATCCGTCCCGATGCCTCGATGGGTTATAGCGCCTGTACCCATGCCACTGCTGACCCCGTCGCCGAAGGCTGTCTTGGGGCCGGCACAGGGGCAAGAGTCGGTACGATGTATGGCATCGAATTTGCCTGCAAATCCGGCATCGGCACCGTCGCTATCGAACTCGATAATGGGATTCGTGTGGCGGCCCTAATGGTCGTCAATGCCGTCGGTGATGTGGTCGAAGAAGACGGTCAAATCCTTGCCGGGGTACGTCAGGGCAAATCCTTCGTTGGTGGCCTAAACGCCCTCCGCACCCTCAACCTCGCCCCAAGCAGCAACACCATCGTTGGGGTGGTGGCGACCAATGCCCTATTGACTAAAGAGGAAACCAACAAAGTCGCGCAGATGGCCCAAGATGGCGTAGCCCGTGCCGTTCGTCCCGCCCATACCCTGATGGATGGTGATACCATTTTCGCGCTGGCAACTGGCGAGGCTGGCCCGGCCAATGTCAACCTGATTGGCGCATATGCAGCCGAAATCACCGCACAGGCTATTCGTCGCGCTGTGCAGGTAGCAACACCCCTCGCTGGTTTACCCGTCGGAGCAGATTTAGAATGATTGTAAGGCGGTTTCCCGGTCGGTATGCACTTCAAAAAAGGCGTTCATCCCGGTGATTTCCAGCGTCCGCATGACCGCCGGCTGTGGATTCAACAATTTGACAAACGGCTGAGCGCCACCTTGCCCCGCATTCCCTACTGTTTTGAGCGTTGCCCATCCCGCTTCGGGGTCAGGCTCAGTTTCGTCTTTCAAAATGGCATACAAATTATGCAAAGCCACCAGTCCTGCGCTGCTCATAAAGGTTAATTCAGCAACATCAAGCAGAATCGCTTTGGCTCCGGCGGCATGGGCAGTGCGTCCAGTGGCGATTAATTCTTCATAATTCGATCCATCCAGTGCCCCACGCAGCGCAATCACCGTTACAGGCAAGCGCCCTGATAATTGACTTACCGTAATTTCCATATGCTTCCCCCCACAACCCTTTCTTTTAAAGATTAAAGATTCGCTGATAAATGTTTTATAAGTGTAAGTTCATTGCCCCCTTCAGCCGGAGTATGATAAAGCATGTCATCCATCAGTTCACGCATCATATGAATACCCATCCCACCCAAGCCGCAATCATCCAAAGGCCGATTGATATCCGGTGTAGTGTGGCGGGTCGGGTCAAATGGCGGTGCTAGATCAATAATACTCACCGATAGCTGCCCGTTTTCGCGTTGAACCTCAATTCGGACTGGCCCGGAGCCGCCATATCCATGCAAAATCGAATTGGTTACCGCCTCATTGACCGCCAACAAAATATCGGATGTTTGGCTTTCGTTCGCGCCAAGCGTTCTGACGCATTCCTCAACAAATTCGCGCATTTCAGCGAGTGACGCTAAATTGGCCTGCCATTGTCGGGAACGTTTACCCATCACGCTTAACACCTCGTCGCCTTACATTGATGTATCGTCATTATATCCGAACTTATGCTGCTGGCGCTCTACTCCCTCGAAACCAACCCTTCATCAATTGCAATCGCTACGGCCTCGGTACGGGTTTCCACATTCAGCTTGGAAAGAATCGAACTGACATAAAATTTGATGGTCGAACGGCTCAACGAAAGCTGCTCAGCAATATCAGGGTTATTCATCCCCTTGACCATCAACGTCAGCACTTCCAATTCGCGGTCTTTTAGATTGAAATTCGGCGCAGGGGCGCGGGTATGGGCGCTAATTAGGGCCTGTGCTGCTTCGGGGGCGAGTGTTGCCTTACCCTGATGTGCGGCCCGAATCGCATTTGCCATATCATGAATCGAGGCGTTTTTCAGCAAATACCCAATCGCCCCAGCCTGCAATCCTTTTTGCACGCTGTCCTCGTCATGAAAACTGGTTAAAATAATCACTTGGGTTGCGGGGTATGTTTGTCGAATGGCCTGTGTCGCGGCCACCCCATCCATAATCGGCATCACCAAATCCATCAGCACCACATCCGGTTGCAATTGCCCCACCAACATCAAAGCCTCTTTGCCATTGGACGCCTCACCGATCAAACTGAAATCATCAAAGGCCCGCAAAAATCCCGCAATGCCTTCGCGCACCACATTATGGTCATCTGCAATCAGCACCCGAATGACGCTCTTATCTGTCATAAATACCTCATCTTGGAACAAACTGGTTTCCCCTACAACCGCCCTATGGTTGTGTTTGGGTAATCCCTGTCCTCATTTGGAGGACATTGTTTTGATAGCCGGGGAATTCTATTCCTCGGCGAAATTGTTGTTCTAATACTGGCGTTTCCAGTGTAACACAATCGTCGTGCCCTGCTCAGGTGCGCTATCAATTTCCAACCACGCCCCAATCATCCGCGCCCGTTCCTGCATAATCCCCAACCCAAAATGACCCGGCGGCAGTTGGCTGACATCAAACCCCACCCCATCATCCGCGATTCGCATGACCACTTCCGCCACCGTCTGATAAATCCCGATAGCGATTTCCGTCGCATGGGCATGTTTCACAATGTTATTGAGGGCTTCCTGCGCGATACGATAAAACACGACTTTGGCTTCCGGCGTAAGGGCCATATCGCCTTCCAAGCTAAACTCGACATGCGCCTTCGTCCGTGCGATAGCCGAATCCACCAGATAAGGGAGCAGGGCTGCTAAATCGGCATTCATCAACGCATCCGGGCGCAGTTCAAACAACAGCGTCCGCATTTCCGCCAACGCCCCCTGTGTCAATTGATGAATTCGTTGCAGGCCGGGTTTGATTTTTGCGGGGTCAGCATCCGCCGTAAGCAGCAGCGTTTCCGCCATCATACTCGCCGAAAAAAGCGTCTGATTGACGGCATCATGTAAATCACGGGCAATGCGCTGGCGTTCTTCAAGTGCCGCCATTTCCTGTGACTGCTGATACAACCGATAGAGTTTAAGGTGATTTTCGACGCGCACTAGCACTTCTTCAATCTGGAAGGGTTTGGTAATGTAATCCACCCCACCCACCCGAAACGCTCTGATTTTGTCGAGGGTCTCATCCAACGCACTGATAAAAATAACCGGGATATGATGCAGTGCCGGGTCAGCCTTCAAGCGTTGGCAGACCTCATAGCCGTTCATTTCCGGCATATTTACATCCAGCAAAATGAGTTCTGGCGTCGCGGTGTGGGCCACAATCAAAGCCATCTGCCCATTCGTAACAGCCCTAACTTTGTGACTGCGTTCTTTCAAAATCGCCGATAACGTCTGCAAATTCGCCGTGTTATCGTCAACAATCAAAATATCCCCGATGATGTCATCCAAGGCGTTTTTTATACCTCTGGTTGCCAAAGGGCAGAACCCATCGGCCTGCCCTCCTTGTGTTTTCCCGTACAGTGATTCTCATGTAGGTTCAAAGCAGCCTTGCTCCCCTCGGATTCAATTCGCCACCCCACCTAAGAATCATGCTAATTATCGGCCCGCAACCAGTCTTTGGTCAACTTCCTGCGAATTCATAATCCGCCCGTCGCGTACTTCGACCACATGCGGCACTTGGCCTGCCAAATCGCGGTCATGCGTGACCATCACAATCGTCGTCCCATTGGCGACCAATTCTTCAAACAGGCCAAACACCAGTCCCGCCGAAACCGTATCCAGATTCCCCGTCGGCTCATCCCCCACCAACACTTTGGGGTCATTGGCGAGTGCCCGTGCAATCGCGGCCCGTTGTTGTTGCCCACCCGAAATCTGACTGGGATATTTGAGCGCCACATCCGGCAAATCTACCCGTTCGAGCAGTTCCATCGCCCGCTGACGCCGCTGATTGCCATAGGTATTGGTGTAATACATCGGCATCATGACATTTTCCAACACCGTCAAGGTCGGCAGCAATTGGAAAAATTGGAACACCACCCCCACATTTTTGCCGCGCCATTTGGCAACCGAATTTTCGCTCATATTGGTCAGCCGCTGGTCAGCGACATACACCTCGCCTTTGGTGGGGCGGTCAATGCCGGTAATCATGTTAATCAGGGTGCTTTTACCGCTGCCCGATGGCCCGACTACCGCGACAAATTCGCCTTCCCCAACCTGAAAATTGACGCCCTTAAGGACTTCCAATTGGCCCGCTTTGGTCTTATAGATTTTGCGGACATCTTCCAATGAAATCAGTGGTTTCATGATGTTGTTTCCTGTGATTTGGATGATTAATGGGTGGCCTTCGCCAATTTGAGTGCCCGCATTTCTTGGGTACGGGTATGCACCGCCTTAAGTTCGTCGGTACGGTGACGTGCAATCGCCGCCAATGAGGTTTCGTGAACCTGCCCATGATTCAGTTCCAGAATCTTCGGCACATTTTTCACCAATTCGCGGTCATGCGTCACAATGATGACGGTGCTGCCACGTTCGGCCAGTTGGCGGAACATATGGAACACAGTGGCGGCGCTCATGCGGTCAAGATTGGCCGTCGGTTCGTCGCCGATAATCAGGGCCGGATTATTCGCCAATGCCCGTGCAATCGCCACTCGTTGTTGCTGCCCACCCGAAAGCATATCGGGCGTCTTGTAGGCCTGTTCTTTGATACCCAGCCGATCCAGCAATTGCAGCGCGATGTTTTGGCGTTCGTTTGGTTTCCACATCCCCACAAAGTCCATCGGCGCGACGACGTTATTGGCAACCGAAAGGGTTGGGAGCAGTTGGAAAAATTGGAACACGATGCCCACATTTTTCGCACGCCACTTGGTCAATTTGCGTTCACGACTGCGGGTAATGTTGACCCCGCCAATCTCGACATGCCCGCTGTTGGGTTTATCAATCCCGGTCAGCATATTGAGGAAAGTGGTTTTTCCGCTACCTGATGGGCCAACAAGCGCAATCATTTCGCCGCGTTGAATCTCGAGATTGACTTCATTGAGTACACTCACCGATCCGGCGGGTGTGTCATAGTGTTTGACTAGGTTATTGATTCGGATGAATGCTTCACTCATGGTTCGTTTAGCGTCCTAACCGCTTTGGGTTTAGTTACGTTGTGATACTGCAAGTCTAGGCGATTCAAACGGGGCAATCATCGGGCAGGTGGTCGAAAATCTATCCGCCTAATGGCTGACCTAGGTGGCCTAGCCATCTGGCTAATTGGATTTTCCGAGCGTCTTCCCTATCTTTGGGGAAGGGTTTGGGATGGGGTTCTTTATGTCCAGACGATCTTGTGTCAGCGGCTATAATTCAATACAACTATTTTCGTAGGGGATGGCCCTGTGCCATCCCGCAAACGGGCACACACCGGGTACGTTCCTACGAAATCTTTCATATCCGGCCCATTCCGTCAAACCGCCGTGTCCCCCTCCCCAAACATAGTTCACACGCCAACAGTTTTTCGAGCAGGGGATAAGTGGGCGATATTGGCCTGATTGACCTCACCTCCCTAACCTCCTCTCCATTTGGCGAGGGGGAGTCGGGAACGGCGTATTGAAGCCCCTCTCTAAGTGGAGAGATACCGTGTTAAAAGTCAAGAGGGGTGAGGTTGATTTTTCCCTACCTGCGTCCCAAAACTGTCGGAGTGTGAAACTCAGTGGGGAAGGGCTAGGAGTGGGGATGTATTGCCGCGTTTCTTACCGGACGGAGCAATAATTGGGCTAAGATGGTTTATCCATGCGGTGTAACCCTCCCCAGTCTGCTTCAGCAGACTTTGCCAACGGTAGCCGGAGAATTCATTCTCTGGCCCAAAAAACCTCCATTTCCCAGAAAACCTACCTTTGTGAAGCGGCGGCGGGGTGAGGTCGCATTTCCTGATTATTTCGTCAAACCGCATAATTGCCTCATCCCTTAAGTGATCCTGTACCGCATGGCTCCCCTCTCCACTCAGTGGGGAGGGGCTAGGGGTGGGGATGTATTACCGTACTTCTTACCGGATGCACCATCACCGACTTTGCCAACCCTCGCCGGAGAATTTATTCGCTGGTTCCAAAAAAATTCCCCACCAACTTATTGACAAAAATCTACGACTGGTTATACTCTTTAGGTAAGTAAGGAAATCTAACTAACTAACTTAGTAAGGAGCTTTAAGTTGAAGCGCAAGTCATTTTTGTTCCTCACCCTAGCTGTCATCCTCGTGCTGTCTGCGGTAGCCATCCCCGTCAGTGCCAAGGAAACCGCTGCGCCTGCCCAACCCGCTGTGGTTGCTCAGGATGCCGAAACTCTCGAAATCTACATCACGGGTCTAACCGAAGATACCCAAACTTGGTTCCGTGAAGTTGCCTTCCCTGCTTTTGAAGCCGATCACCCCGGCGTCAAGCTCGAAATCCTGACGGGTGGTTGGGGCACGTTCGATACCGACGTCGCTGGTTGGATCACCACTGGCGAAGGCCCCGACATCATCTATCTCGGCTCTGAATATGCCGCGACCTATGGCGATTTGTTGGCCGACATGGACGCCTATCTGGCCGGTTGGGAAGACCTTGCGAATTTCCTGCCCGCCGCTTTGGAAACCGCAACCTATGACGGTCATCTGCGTGGCTTGCCCTTGCTGATGTCACCCCGTCCAATCTTCTATCGCACCGACCTGTTCGCTACTCCCGATGCGGCCCTGCCCGCGACCTTTGAAGAATCCCTTGCCTTCGTAGCCGAAAACACCGCCGTTGGTGATGCTGGCGTAGAACAACAAGGCTTCATGGACATCGGTGGTGGTTTGTTCGATGCCCAAGAATTTATCGGCTACATTTGGAGCGCCGGTGGTGAACTGTATAACGAAGACGGCACCAGCGCCTTCGACAGCGAAGCAACCGCCGAAGCCCTCCAGTTCATGTATGACCGCCGCCGCGCCGTTCTGCCCACCGAAGACACCCCCGGCCTGCCTCCCATCGAAGGTACACCTCTGGGTTCTGGCAAAGTCGTCAGCGGTATCTTCCCCATGTGGAACGTGCCCCCAACCAGTGACCCCATTTGGGAAAGCGTCGCCATCGGCCCATATCCAGCGGGCGCAAATGGTCAACCCGTCATTCAGGTCTTCATTGACTGGTTGTCAGTTCCTGAATATGTCGAAAACAAAGAACTCGCTGGCGAATTCCTGAAATTCATCGGCAGCAAAGACTATGCCATCCAATTGAACACGGTTGCTGGTTTCACTCCCGTCCGTACCGACGCTTGGACCGACATCCGCGCCAATGACCCCGTGTGGGATCAACTGCTCGGCTTGGCAGAAGAATTTGGTCGTGGTTTCTCCGATATCCGCGCCAGTGCTGAACTGCGTCCGCTGATCGTCGAAGAAGTTACCCTGTTCCTGACCGATCAACAGAGTTTGGAAGATACACAGGCCAACCTCAAGGAAGCCTATGATTCTATCCTCGAAGCCAACGGCTATCTTGACTAATTAAGTTGTCTCCGCAGGGGCGGTGTATCGGTTCTCCAGCCGCCCCCGCAGATATTTACCACCAGTATACTCCACTGCACTTATTATTGTTGAGTTTTGGAAAGGCCCTCACATGGCAAATCAATACCGTCTCGAAAACATCTTATGGGCACTAGGGACGGTTGCCTTTATTGCGATCACCAGCGTTCTCATTGGCAGCATTGCGAGGTTTTTGGTCAAGCTGCGCGGCCTGTCAGAGACGGAACAGCGCAAAGCATTTTGGGGCGCACTTTTCGCTGGCCCTTGGATCAGCGGTTTTTTCATCTTTGTAGCTGGCCCAACCCTCGTCTCACTCTATTACAGCTTCACCGATTACAAACTTGGCAAGCCCATCGAATGGATTGGCCTAGAAAATTATCGAGTGCTGCTCAACGGCGAAGGCACTTACGGTGAACGTTTTAAGGGCGCGATGTTCAATTCCTTCTATTACGGCGCGATTGGTGTCCCCCTCCAAATTGTCATGTCACTTGGCATGGCGATGCTGCTCAATCGTGAAGTCAAAGGCATCCGGCTTTTCCGCACCATTTTTTATCTGCCTGTGATCTTGGCAGGTGGCCCCGCTGTGCTATTGGCGTGGCGCTATATGTTTGCCACCAACGGCGGTTTTGTAAATGTCACCCTCCAACGAATTGCCGACAGCTTTTTCTTATTTGATTATCTCTACCGTTCGCTAATTTATGTCGTAGAAAGCCTCAACGGTTTCTACATCGGTATGGCGGTGCAAGATGACCCAATTGGCCCGCTCAAATATACCTTCCCGGCGCTGCTTGGCTTGGCCCTAATTGGCCCACTTGCCTTCGGGGAATGGGAAGAAAGCAAACGCAACCGTGCCCTGCGTACCATCGAAATTTTAGGGATGGTGCTGGTCGGTGTGCTGCTCTCCAAAGGGCTTGCCGCCAATCCCATCAACTCGGTCTGGACGTATGCCTTCGGTATTGCCACACTTGGCATCATGGTCTCAAATGCCCGCGATAAAAAATGGCATCTTGTCCGCACCACCCAAATTATTGCCCTGCTATTCATCGCCACCAGCTTGGTCATGACGCTCGAATCCGCCGATTTCAACCCCACCAAAGGCGCTACGCCCCAATATTTAATTGCCCTGCTCGTGGCGGCAACCCCTTTGATTGTGCCCTTCTTCGGCGAATGGACTTCCCAGACCACCAAGATGATGTTAGCCGCAGCCGGCGTACTGGGCCTGATCATTTTTGTTCTGCTCATCCCCGGTCAATTGGACGGCGGGCGACTGGAATTGATTTTCCGCTATCTCACCTTCCAATCCGCCATCGAACACCCGGAAAACATGGAATATCTCGAAGACGTTTTCCCCTTCGAAACCATTTCAACCATGTGGTTCTACGCCTCAATCGTGGCAGTAGCGGCTATCGCGGCCCTCTTGCATGAGCGTTTTCCCAAACAGCGCAAGGTATTTTTATACGGCGCGTTTGCCTTCTTCGCCCTGATCGCCGTCAATTCTTTTCTCGATACACGTAGCTATTTTCAGGATTTTGCGGATATTGCCGAAGCCACTGGCAAGCCTAATTATCATTTTGCCCGCTTCCACCAATTCGCCGATGCTTTCCCGGAAAATAACCGTGTGCCGTTCTGGTTGACCAACGATCTATGGTCAAAGCCCTCCCTCATCCTCATTACGATGTGGAGTTCCGGTGCAGGCATGTTGATTTTCCTTGCCGCGCTCAAGGGCGTGCCGCGTTCACTTTATGAGGCGGCGGAGGTAGACGGCGCAAATAGCGTCCAAAAATTCTTCAAAATCACCCTTCCGATGATTTCCCCGGCCCTGTTCTACAACATCGTCATTGGGGTCATCGCATCGCTGCAAACTTTTGAAATGGTCTTTATCATCCGTACCACCGAAACCGAAAAGAGCCTGATGTCAGCGGCCTTTTTCCTCTATCAACGCACCTTCCAACAATTGGAAATCGGTCAGGGGTCGGCGGCGTCATGGATTTTGGTAGTCATTATCGTCGGCCTAACGGCGATGCAGTTCCGGTTCAGCAAATGGGTACACTACGAGGCGTAATGTCATGGCGAATGTAATCACACTCAAGACCACCAAAATAAGCCCGACCATGCCGCGTTGGTGGCATCGTGTCGGCGGCGTTCGCACGGTCATCTTTTACGCCGTGATGGTACTGATTTCGGCCTTCTCGCTCTTTCCACTCGTCTGGATGGCGGGCACATCACTTAAAACCGCCGAGGAAGCCAATCGCTCCCAACTAAATATCATTCCCGAAGAAGTCCAATGGGACAACTACACCCATCTGATCGAAGATAGTTCATTTCAACGCGCCTATCTCAACAGTATTTTCGTCACCACGATGGTACTCATCGGCACAACCGTCTCGGTCTCATTGGTGGCCTTTGCCTTTAGCCGCCTAGAATGGAAAGGCCGCAATCTCGTATTTGCGCTGATGTTAGGCACATTGATGATTCCCGATCAAATGACGATGGTGCCCCAATACGTGCTATTTTTTAAACTCGGCTGGCTGCGTAGTTTTAATCCGATTACCCTCCCCGGCTTTTTTGCAGGGGGTGCGGCCCTCATTTTCCTACTGCGCCAATTCATGATGACCATTCCCAAAGAAATTGACGAAGCCGCCATGATGGACGGGGCTAATCCCATCCAAATCTGGTGGTTTATCATCATGCCGCTGTGCCGTCCCGCCATCGCCACCATTTCGATTTTCCTGTTCGTCGGCAACTGGAACAGCCTGTTTCGGCCCATTGTATATCTCAAGCAGGCCGAACTGACGACCATGCCGATTTACGTGTCCCTCCTAAATAACAATCAAGAGTCACCCATTCCTTGGCAAAACATCATGGCGGCCAGCATGTTATTTGTGCTGCCCGTCTTGGTGACATTTATCCTTTCACAGCGGTTCTTTGTCGAAGGAATCACGCTGACAGGCTCAAAAGGATAAACGGCTGTGAAGCAACTTATGGTGAGCTTCAAAGGCTACACCGCCCCCCCAGAAATTTTGTCCGCCGTCCAGCGCGGGGATATTGCCACGTTCTGCCTGTTTACCTATCAGAATGTCGAATCCCCCGCCCAACTGCGCGAACTCAATATGTCCCTCCGCAAGGCTGCACAGGCCGGAGGGCAACCTCCTCCTTTGATCGGCATTGATCAGGAGGGTGGTCAACTCATTGCGATAGCAGGCGGCGCGACCGAACTCCCCGGCAATATGGCCCTTGGGGCGGCCCGTTCCCCTGAACTCGCCGAAAAAGCGGGGCGTGTCTTGGGGCGCGAGCTTCTAGCGATGGGGGTCAATCTCAACTTTGCCCCCTCCTTAGATGTCAATATCAATCCCGACAACCCTGTCGTAGGCATTCGCTCCTTTGGTGATGACCCCGCCCTTGTCGCCGAACTAGGCATTGCCCAAATTCGTGGAATGCAGGCCGAGGGTGTCATCGCCACCGCCAAGCATTTTCCCGGTCACGGCGATACCGGGGTAGATTCCCATCACGAAGCCCCCATCGTGGATCATTCGATTAGTCGGATGCGCTCCATTGAATTGCTGCCCTTCCAATCCGCCATCGAAGCAGGCGTGACCGCCGTGATGACCAGCCACATTTTGTTTACCGCCGTCGACGACCAAAAACCTGCTACCCTATCCTCAAAAATCTTGGAAGGGCTGCTGCGTCAACAAATGGGTTTCGAGGGCCTCATTATCTCCGACGCAATGGATATGTACGCCGTCGCCCGTTATGGCTGGCAAGAGAGTGTGCAAGCCGCATTAGAGGCCGGCAACGATCTAGTATTGCTCGGTCATCTCCCCAACCAACTTGAACTAAATCGCCTACTCAGTCAATGGCATCGTCCCGCATCCGACGCCCGTATCTTTCAAGCGCGTCAATCCTCCCCCGCCGAACTGCCTCCATTAAGTGTGGTCGGCTGTGCGGAGCATCAAGCCATTGCCCAAGAAATCGCCGATCGTTCCATTACCCTCGTCCGGGATAACGGCGTATTACCCTTACGCCTCTCACCCGACGAGCAAATCACCGTCGTCACCATCCGCCCCAGCGATTTGACCCCGGCGGATACCTCATCGCAGGTCGCCATGACCCTCGGCGCGGCCCTCCAAAAACGTCACCCCAACGTAACAATATTTGAAATTTCCTATCACGCCTCCGAAAACGAGCTTGCCGACATATTGGAAGCCACCCGCGAGGCCGATATTCTGATTATCGGCACGATCAACGCCGAACAAGACGCCCATCAAGGCCATTTGGTTCGCGCCATCTGGGAACGTGGTCAGCGGCCTATTGTGATCGCCATGCGTACCCCCTATGACCTTGCCTCATTCCCCATGATTGAAACCTACCTGTGCGCCTATGGCATCCGTGAAGTGACCACCGAAGCGATTGCTAAAGTCCTGTTTGGTGAAATTGGTGCGACGGGTATTTTGCCCTGTGCTATTCCGATGGCTACTGGAGGCTGATATGATTCGATCACTGCTGCTCACCAGCCTAATCTTGGTGATCCTGTTTTCGGCGGGTGGCTCATTAAACGCCCAAGACCCCCAACCCTCATGGTGTCTGTCGGTCTGGTATCCCTCATCCGAAGAACCGACCGGCATGGATAGCATCATGGGCAACCTCGACCTGATTGATACCGTCCACCCCTTTTGGTACAACGGCCTTGCCGATGGTTCAATCCTGCCCTCGCTAGATGCCGAAGACGCCGAAGAACTGGCGGCATGGCGTGAAGCAGGTCTAAAGATTATCCCCAGCATTCTGGACGGGGGCTTTTCACAGGGGATTCACGACCCTACCATCCGTGCAAAACACATCAGTGAAATCGTCGCCTTGATTGAACGCATGAACTATGACGGTATTGATGCGGATTACGAGTCCTTCCAATTGGCGACCCGTGACAATTTTTCGCTGTTTATTGAAGAGTTAGCCGCCGCCCTCCACGCCAAGGGCTATTTGCTGACCATCGCCGTCCACGCCAAAACCGAGGATGCAGGGCAATGGGAGGGGGCCGCCGCGCAAGATTGGACACGTATCGCCGCCGCTGTGGATGTTTTCCAGATCATGACCTATGATTATCATAGTAGTGTTAGCGAACCCGGCCCCATCGGCCCACCCCAATGGTCACATGATGTGATTGCCTACGCCGCCACGATTACCGATCTTTCCAAAGTCCGCTTGGGTCTGCATTTCTACGGCCTCAGTTGGAAACGTGGCAATCGCGCCGTCGCCATTCCCTATAGCAGCGTCCAGCGCATTATCGAATCCTTTGACTTAGCCTTCACCCGCGACCCCGCCGATATGGAAGCCCGCTTAGATTTCAAAGCGCGTGGTCTGCCTGCCCAAACCATCTATGTCGCCGATGCCATCGGGCTAGAATTTAAACTAGATATGCTTATGGAGGATTTTCCCGAACTAGGTGGTGTGGCAATTTGGGGAATTGGCGGCGAAGACCCTGCCAATTGGGGTATCATACGAGACAAACGGCCTGCATCTTGTAAGCAAGCCTAAACCAACCAGATCACTATGACCGCCAGTAAAGCCACCCGTGAACAACTCCGCCGCCATAACCGTCAGCTCATGCTGCACGCGGTCTATTCCGGCTTGGCGGATAATCGGGCAGCGTTGGCGCTTGAAACAGGCCTTGCCAAACCCACCGTCTCCGACTTAATTGGCGAGCTGATGGATGAAGGGCTGTTGATCGAAGTTGGACGTGGGCAATCCACCGACAGCGGCGGCAAACGTCCCACCTTGCTCCAATTTGTGCCCGATGCCCGTCAGGTGGTCGGCATTTCCCTCGATATAGATCGTGTGCGCGGGGTCCTGTGTAACATGGCAGGCAAGATCATCGCCCAACACCACGCCAGCCTGCTCGATATCGAAGGCCACCCCGTCATAGATATTGTCCAGCATGTCATCAACGGCCTAATCGCCCAACTCGACGCCCCGTTGTTGTGTATCGGCATCGGCGTCCCCGGCATTGTCGAAAATAGCATGGGTGTCGTGCGTTATGCCCCCCAATTTGGCTGGCAAAACCTCCCCCTCGCCGAGATTTTATCCAACTGCTATCACGTCCCGGTCTACGTGGCGAACAAAGCGGAAATGGCGGCAATGGGGCAGTTTGCTTTTGGGATGCCCAACGACTCCCGTAATCCGGTGGTCGTCTTGCTCAACAGCACCATCGAAATCGGCATGGTCTTGGGCGACGCGATCTATCACAACGGCGGAGACATCAGCAGTTTGCATATCAGCCGCCATAACGAAACAGGCCGCCTCGAAACATTCCTAAGCTGGCCCTATCTCAAACGCCGCGCCGAACTGCTGCGCCACGAATATCCCGACACCACCTTACCCGCTTCCGGCCTAACCTTTATGCACATGCAATATGCCGCCCTACACGGCGATGTCGCGGCTCGTTTATTGGTCGAAGAAATCACCGACATTTTGGCGCAGGTCTTTAGCTGGATTATCGCCATGCTCCGCCCCGACCATATTTCGCTTGCTGGCGGGATTGTGGACTTAGGCGAAACCGTCCTCAACCGCATTATGGAAAAGACCGAGTCACTGGTTCAGCCAGAATTAGTCCAATCAGTACGTTTTTCCCTTGCCGAATCCTATGAACTGAGCGCCCTCGGAGCCGTCGCCGAAGCCCTCCAAAATGAATTGGGGCTGGTACGATGAAACTTGGCATTATCACCAACAATCAATATGGTGTTTTCCAGCGGGATATTCTGACCGGTGTGCATGAGATCGCCCATGCCAATGGCTATGAAGTCCTGATTGATTCCATTGCCGAAGACCCCCTGCATCCGCGCTTGGTGTCGCTGGACTGGCAAAAACTGACGGGCGTAATTGTCATCGCCAATGCCGCCTCAGATAAACTCCTGCGCCAAATTTACGAGTCCGGCAAACCGATTTCCCTCGTCAGTCACCGGGTTCCCGGCATTCCCATTCCCGCCGTCACTTCCCACAATAGTCAGGGTATCGCGGAACTGGTGCGGCATTTGGTGAAATCTTGCCACCGTCGCCAGTTTGTCTATATTCGTGGCGAGATGAATCAGGACGACGGCATCCAGCGCGAAACCGTTTTCCGCCATGAACTCATGCGCTACAACCTGCAATCTGAAGCAATGTATTTTGTACGCGGGGATTTTGACCCGGAAATTGCCGCCGCATCCATTCGCGAACTGCTCGAACATCAAGTCCAGTTTGATGCTGTTCTTGCCGCCGACTATCAAATGGCGATTGCGGCAATGGAGCTACTACGAACGGCAGGCATCAAAGTACCAGAGGATGTATCCGTCGCTGGTTTTGGCGATGCCCCACCCGCCCAAGCCGCCGGATTAACCACCGTTTCCGCCGACATTATCGAACTCGGTCGCCGTGCCACCCGTCAACTCATTGGTCAGGTCAACGGCCTCACCATTCAAGGTGTGACCACCCTCAGCGTACAATTGATGATCCGAGACACAACCTGCCCCGCCACATAGAAATTGAGAGTCGAGCATGTATATTGAACAAGAAATTGCCGAACAACCCGCCGTCATTCAACGCCTATTAGACGAAGAAAGCGCCACCGCCCGTCGCATCGCCCAAGCTATCCGCGACTTTGACCCCGCCTTTGTCTGGATTGCGGCACGTGGCACATCCGACAACGCGGGTCGCTACGCCCAATATTTGATGGGGATTCATGCGGGCCTCTCTGTTGGCCTTGCCACCCCCTCCGTCCACACCCTATACGAAACCGCCCCTCGTCTGAAAAAAGCCCTTGTCATCGGCATTTCGCAATCGGGCCAATCGGTGGATGTTAACCAAGTTGTCAAGGATGCACGTGAGCAGGGGGCATTAACCGTCACCATAACCAACAACCCCGATTCCCTAATGGCGCACACGGGCGAATATCACCTGCCCCTCCACAGTGGGCCAGAACTGAGTATCGCCGCCACCAAGACCTACACCGCCGAACTGACCGCCGTCGCCATGCTGACCGCCGCCCTTGTTGGCAAAACCGAATTGGATGAAGCCCTCGCCGAACTCCCCGCCAAAGCCGCCGAAACCCTGCGCCTCTCCGAAAATGTCTGGGCATGGGCCGAACGTTATCGTTATGCCGAACGTTGCGCCGTGATCGGACGCGGCTATAACTACAGCACCGCCTTTGAAATCAGCCTCAAACTCAAAGAACTGTGTTATCTGACTTGTCAGGAATATAGTGAAGCGGATTTCCGGCACGGCCCGATTGCGGTAGTCGGTAGCGGCTTCCCGGTGATTAGTGTCGCCCCCGCAGGCAAAACCCTGCCCCTGATGGTGGATTTGTTAGGAAAATTACAGGAGCGCCAAGCCGAAAATCTGGTGATTTCCAACGAGCCAGCGGCGGGGTCATATGCCCAAAATTTCATGCCCATCCCCCACATCGCCGAGTGGCTAAGTCCCATTTGCGCCGTCATGCCCGGTCAGGTTTTGGCGATGAGTCTGGCAAAGGTCAAAGGCTATCCGGTAGATCAACCTCGCGGCCTAACCAAAGTGACCATCACCCAATAAAATAATTGAGTATGGGGCTAGTAGGGGATGGCCCTGTGCCATCCCGCAAACAGGCCCACTAACATGCGGTTTTACCAATAACACCTAGATTGAACATGGCGGCTTTAAGGCTTCAAACCCTAATTGTCAAACTAGCAGGGTTAGGTCGAGCGATACTCCATCGTCGTAGGGACGTAACATGTTACGTCCCATGTGTTATCCGCCCCCAAAAGACCCCACTCTCGCACTTTTTGCCGATTCGCCGCAATTACTTTACCGTTCAATCCTTTAAGCCCCGCATCCCTCACGGCCCGATAAATTCTCGCAGCAAATAGGTCTGAGTGGCTTTTTCCCCATTCAAATCATAGACCGCCAACCAGATCTGATATTCTTCCCCGCTGACCAACTGATCGCACCGATACTGCAATTCAACCCGCCCCAAGGTCGGCATATAGGGTATCCATTTTTCCTGCCCAAACGTATACCCTGCCAGCGGCTGATCACGTTGAACAATCCGGTTTTCTTCCTCATCCAACACCGTGATACTCATCATTATCGCTGGATAATCGGTATCCCCGCGCCACCACCATGTATGTGCCATCACGCTGCAAAAATCCGCTTCCCCTTCGCTCCGTTCGCCCCGCTCGTCAAATGAGACATACACATCAAACCCAAGCAGGGCTGGCCCATCCGGCTGTACCCGCAAAATACCCGGATAGCCCACAATATGATCGAACAGCGATTCCTTAACCTCCGCAACCGCATATTCGACTAGCGTCACCTCACCATAGACATCCGGCGCAGTCGGCCCCATCCACACCCGCCGCTGCCCATCGCTGAGATATTCCGGCAGCGCGAACGCCAGCATGGTTGGGTCCATCGTATTCCCCTGCCACGCCATCACCCAGATATGTTGCGTCTGCGGTGTCAATATCAAGTCGAGGCTGTCGGACGCCTCAAAAAATTGCACCTGATGGCTGACATTGGTGAGTTTGTCGCGTGGAATTCCAGTATACGCAATCGGCACATCATAATATTCGGCGGCAGTAAACAGGGTGCCATCCTGCAAAATCAGAATATCATTGGGGTCGGCCTCCCGTCGCAAAATTGCCAACGCCTCCCGAAAATCTCCGCCATATTCATCCTCAAGCGCCGCATCCGTTCTCGCCAGCATCCCCAAACCAATGACGACTACCATCAACACACCCATTTTTGCTGCCCGCCCCGGCACGCGAACTAATCCGCCTGCCAAAATCAGGGCAATTGCCGGCCACATCACCCACGCATGTCGCCCCGACAGCTTCCCCTCAATTTGATTGACCGAAAAAATCAACCCCACCAGCGGCACAATCAGCAACGCCACCGCCAAGACCAGCCCTTCTTTTTTCTTGCCTAACCAAGCCGCGATACCTATCGCCGCCATAATTCCCCATGTGATGTTTTGCGCCGGGTCATCCAAAATTTTCTGCCCGAACACCGCGAACCCCGTATACGCCTCAAACGCTGTCCGCGCCGATACCTTGCCATAAAACGCCGTACCCGCATTAAAATCTCGCCCAGCCAACGCGACCAGCCAAGGCGCAAATCCAAGCGCCAACCCCACCGGAATCAATATCGCCTGTTTAAATCCGACCCCTCGATTTTGCGGCATTTGCACCAGCCGCACCCCGACAAAAAACCCCTGTGCTGCCACCCCAAGCCATGCCGTGTAATGGGCATACACCATGAGCAGCGTCATAACCAGATACGCCCCCGATAATTTCCAGTGAATACGACCAACATCCCGCCCCAATTCCCACAGCAACACACATGAGATGATCAGTAGCGCCAGCGCCAGCGCATACGTTCGCACCTCACCCGCCGCATACAAAAAGCTGCCCGACCCCGCCAAAATAATGAGCGCCAGCACGCCTCCCATCATTTTTCCGGTGATCCGCTTACCCAGTGCATACATGCCCGCCGCTGCCAGCCACGCCCAAAACGCCGAAAACAGCCGCAGCGAAAATTCACTTTGACCCATCGGCCCGACCCATAATTTCAGCAACCAGAAATGCAGCGGCATCTGATTATCAATATTGCGCGACCAATCCCATATCGTTGACCACGAACTGCTGGCGAGATAAGCATTGACCGTCTCGTCATACCACAAACTCTCATGTGGAAAATTGACCGCCAGCCATAGGAAAACGCCGAACAAAAGTAGGGTAGAAATCCAAAGGGGGGTGTTACGATTAGTGTCGGTCTGTTGATTTATGGTGATTCTCATATTGCTTGCCCAAACTAGGGCGGCTTTAGGGCATGAACGGTAATTGACAAAACGGCGTGGTTAGCAAGATACCCGGTCTATCCACGCCTGCCTTCGCAGGGATGTAGCACGCTACGTCCGTTCAAGCCTTATAGTGTATGGTGGATAGCGATTCTCATGTGAGTCTTGTCTGCCCTAGCTAGATTCAGCACGGTGGCTTTAGCCCCGTGTTGTCATCATCGGCCAATTTGCCGGATAATCGCAAGGCGTTCTGTTGCGCGATTCTCATGTGAGTTTTGCCTGCCCTAGCTAGATTCAGCACGGTGGCTTTAGCCCCGTGTTATCATTATCGGCCAATTTGCCGGATAATCGCAAGGCGTTCTGTTGCGCGATTCTCATGTGAGCCTTGTTACCCTAGCTAGATTCAGCACGGTGGCTTTAGCCCCGTGTTGTCATGCCAATCTATAAATGGTACAGGCTGCATGACGGCAATTATACGGGCCTGACCCGTCCGGGTAAACACTTGACACCCGCCGCTTGATTTACTACAGTCTAACGTCTGAAGCATCTAGTTCTGAGAGAGACAATGAAAAAGATACAATCCATTCTGGGCCTCCTGTTAATCAGCACTTTGATGATGGCCCTATTCCCTATTCCGAACATTACCCGCGCCCAAGACCCTATTCAAGCGCGTGTTATCCCCCAGTTACTCAATGTGCGCGATGTCCCCGGCCCCAATTCCAATGTGATCGGGCAATATCCGTCCGGCACAGTCGTCAGTGTGCAGGGGCGCGAAGATCAACCCGACAATGGCGGCTTATGGGTCTATGTCACCCCCGTCGCTGGTGGCACAACCGGTTGGGTTTTGATTGATTACCTAGAATTTCAACTCGGTGTCAATTTGGACAGCGTGCCCGTCACCACCGCCACAGGCACAGGCTCAACCACGCCAACGAATACCACGGCCTCGCCTACCGACTCCGGCACAACCACTGCTCCTTCGGGTGCGGCATCCGGCACAACCATCGGTCAGGTGAATTTTCGCGGTGGCCCCGGCACAACCTATCCCATTTTGCGCCAATTAAGCCGAGGCACAGCCTTTGCCCCCAATGGCCGCACCGCCAACAGCCAATGGTATCGCACCGTGATTGATGGGCAAGAAGGCTGGCTATTTTATCAATTGGTGCGTATCACAGGTGATGTCAACAGCCTGCCTGTCATCGAAGTCGCCCCACCAACCACCGCCAACGGGACTACGACAACGGCCTCTACCAATACTTCTGCCCCCGCCGCCCCATCCAACATTGTCTCAAATATTGGGGCACGTGCCCGTCAAATTTATGTACGCGGTCAACAGTTGGGCAACCGCCGTGATGTCTTTTCCAAAGTCGGCGACAGCGTAACCGCCAGCCCGCTATTTTTGAATCCGATTGGCTCAGGTGGTCTGCGCCTCGATTCCTACGGCTATTTGCAGCCTGTCGTGGATTATTTCACCCTTACAGGCGCACGCACGGGCAATTCCTTTAATAACGAAAGTTTGGCGGCACGCGGCGGTTGGACAACCTTTGATGTCCTCAATCCCGAACTCGCCGTGCCGGGGGTGTGTCAAATTGGGGAAACCCCATTGGCCTGTGAATATCGCGTCGTCAAGCCCGCCGTCGCCCTGATTATGCTCGGCACGAATGACACGGCATGGGTAGACAGCGGCAGTTATCGCGCCAATTTGCAGACCATCGTACAAACCAGCATTGATATGGGCGTGATTCCCGTCCTCAGCACCATCCCCGACCAACTCGGCTCAGGCGTCAACCGCGTGGCCGAATTTAACAACATCATCCGTAGCGTGGCCCGTTCCTATAGCATTCCATTGTGGGACTATTGGCAATCGCTCCAATCCCTGCCGAATTATGGGCTAAGTGGCGATGGCCTGCATCCGAGTTTCGACCCCACCCAAGAAACTGGCATTTTCAACGCTGACGGCCTGCGTTATGGCTTTAACATGCGAAATCTGACTGCCCTGATTGTCTTAGATGCCCTCTGGCGAAAGGCCCTGTATTAGACGAGATGACAGCCGATAGACGCCTCTTAGATGAGCTAATATCGCAACTACGAAATCCTGACTTGGCTTTCAAAGCAGTGGATGAGTTGTGCCTTCACGGTTGGTTAACTGATGGCTCACTGAGAGGTGTTAATTTAAGTGGTTGCGACTTATCCGGCACAATCATGTACGCCGCCGACCTTGAAGGTGCTGATTTATCGCACGGTTCCCTAAACGTATCGTATCTGTCAGGGGCAAATCTACGCAACGCCAATTTGACTGAGGCTAATCTAATGGGAGCGGATTTAGGTCAAGTAAACTTTGAGAATGCGGTTCTGACGAGAGCTATTCTTCGAGCAGCAATACTAGGGCGGATCAATTTTCAAAATGCCGATTTGCGTGCTGCTAATATGCAAAGGACTCGGTATGTCTCGATAGAAAGACTATCTAAAGCCTATGCCATGAGACACGCCATTCTTCCTGACGGCAATCTGTATGATGGGCGATTCAATCTTGTCGGGGACATCTTAGCTGCACAAGAGGCTGGAATCAACCTAGACGACCCGCTACAGCGTGAAGCCTTTTATAAGCTACCGGACGAAAGATGAACCTGACGAATTGGCGTATCACCCTTGCCGAAAAACTCGCCCCCATCTATGCCAACCTCCCCGATATCGCCGCCGTCGCCTTGTTGGGTGGGGTGGCACGCGGTCTAGGCGATAAATATTCCGACCTCGACATCGCCTGTTTCTGGCATCGTGCCCCCACCGAAGCCGAACGCCGCACCGCCATGCACCAATTCGAGCCACTTTTGAAGACCCCTGTTTTCATACACGGTTTTGAGACCCACCAAGCCTTTCCCCATCCCGAACACGGCCTCTTTTGGGAGGAGGTGGCTTACATCGGCGGAGATGCCACAACGGGTTTCAAAATGGACATCAATCACCGCACCGTCGCCGCCATGCAGCACATTTTGGATGATGTAATCCTGCGCCTCGACACCAACGGGCATAAGTTAGAAACCCTCTATTCCATCCGCCGTGTGCTGGTTTTGCACGGTGCGCCCTTGCTTGAAGGATGGCAAACCCAAGCCGCCCTGTATCCCGACGCCCTTGCCGAAAAACTCCTTCTGATGCACCTTCCCGCGATGGGGGCAAATTTGGACATGCACCTGTTTCGCGGTGAGCTATTCGAGTTTTACCGGATGCTGACCGAGGGCATATTTCATCTAGTCGCGGCCCTGTTAGCCCTTAATCACATCTATCGCCCCGATCTCAAGCGCCTTGCCAGCCTCGCCGTTGAGATGCCGATCAAGCCACCCCATCTTGCCCCGCGCATTTATGCCCTCATGCGTGATGACCCCGCCCAAGCCATATCAGATTTCCACCAACTTGCCGCCGAGGTTTTTGCCCTTGTCGAACAATCCATGCCCCATCTGGATTTAACCACCGCTCGCACCAAATTTTTATCGCGCCGCCAACCCTTCACTGACCCGCCACTTAACATAACCTGATTCATTCCATTATCGTAGGGAGGGGTCTGTGACCCCTCCTTCCTCTCAAATATCCAACTCATCCCTACCATAAATCCATTTTTCTAACGGTCAATTATGGCTCTCCTCCATAACCAATGACACCACTTGACAAACGCATACCGTTTCACTACCACCACTAATGTCATTGTTGTAACCTCCTTAGCTCCTGCAAGATGTGATTTTCGTAAACCTTCACAACGGCATATAATACGCTCAAATTTTCCGTCATCTTTGAAGGAGCCACCACCTTGAGCAATCTAAACATCAATGTTGAGGCCATGACCGATTTTTTGGTGGGCCTGCTCAACACCCCCAGCCCCACTGGCTACTATGTCGAAGCCATCAACTACGTCCACAACGCCTTTGAGGATCTACAGGTACCCGGCCTAACCCTGTCCACCACCACCAAAGGCGCGTTAATCGCCTATTGGCATGGTACAGCCAGCGATGCCCCCCGCGGCCTCACCGCCCACGCCGACACACTTGGCCTAATGGTCAAGGAGATTAAAGGCAGTGGTCGCCTCAAAACGACCCAGTTAGGCGGTTTTATGTGGCAGGCTGTCGAATTTGAAGGCTGCACCATCCGCACCCACGATGACCGCCGCTATCGTGGCACTGTGCTGCCCTCCAACCCCAGCGTGCATGTCAACAAAAACATCCGCACCGCCGAACGCAGTGATGACCTCATCGAAGTCCGCATTGATGCCAAAGTCAAAAGCGCCGCCGATACCCGTGAACTCGGCATTGAGGTAGGCGATTTCATCTTCCTTGACCCCCGCGTCGAAGTCACCGATACGGGCTTTGTGCGCTCCCGTCACCTCGATGACAAGGCCAGTGTCGCCACCATTTACGGCGCGATGATTGCCCTACGCGATGCCGGGTTACGCCCTGCCCAAGACACCGCCATTTTGATTGCCAACTATGAAGAAGTGGGTCATGGTGGTTCGGCGGGTCTGCCGGATAATTTGACCGAACTGGTTGCGATTGATATGGGCGCGTTAGGGGATGGTCAAAACGGTGATGAATACTCATGCAGCATCTGTGTCAAGGACAGCGGCGGCCCCTATCATTTCCTGATGAATAACAAGCTCCGTCGTTTGGCCCAGACCTTTGAAATCCCGCATAAAGTGGACATCTACCCCTATTATGGCTCGGATGGCACGGCCTATTGGCACGCGGGTGGTCCAGCGCGGGTTGGTTTGATTGGGCCGGGGGTGGACGCCTCTCATGCCTACGAACGCACCCATCAGGATAGCCTGAACCATACCGCCCATTTGATTGCCCGTTATCTATTGGATGAGGCCACCGAATGAGCCACCTACCCGTTCGCCAAATGGTGTTATATAAACATGGCGTCGGCTTTTTTATGCGTGAGGGTCAAATCAGCGGTACGGAAGCGACCCTCACCTTCCGTCACGATGAAATCAACGATGTCCTCAAAAGCCTCGCTGTTTTTGATAGGGCCGGGGGGCAAATCCTCGGCATCCACTATCAAACCCCGATGGATCGGGAAGACCGCCTTGCCAATAGCTCGATTAATTTGTCGGATATGGGCAGCCTGCGCGACCTATTGCGAGATTTGCGGGGACGGCAGGCCGTATTTACCATCGAAGTCACCCCCGGCAGCATCGAAACCTTCTCTGGACGTATCATCGGCTTGGATGACATGGGCAAAACCATCGCGCATCATATGGAAAATCTCGGCGCAGTCATTAACCCTGATGTCGTAGCCCCGCCCGTCGTTTCAATGCTGACCAACGATGGGCAAGTCCGCTTTTTCAAACTATCTGATTTGCGAGTCGTGCAAATCCGCGATGAGTTAGCCACCCACGACCTGACCTATTTTCTCGACACCGCCATGAGCGAGGATTCCCGCCGTTCGGTGGCCCTGCGCCTGAGCGAAGGTGAGCATCAATTGGTGGTGAATTATGTCGCCCCCAGCCCCACATGGCGCGTCAGTTATCGCGTCGTCGCCGAAACCAACCCCGATGACAAAACCCTCGAAACAGGCAAAGCCCTGCTGCAAGGCTGGGGTTTATTCGATAACCGCCTTGAAGAAGATTTAGAGGATGTACAGGTCACGTTAGTAGCTGGTCAGCCAATTTCATTTATCTACGACCTCTATGCCTCCCGTATCCCCGAACGCCCAATTGTGGAAGATGAATCCCGCATCGCCCCCGGCCCCATTGAGTATGCCGCCGCCAAGTCAGCACCGATGACCGATGGTATTTTCGCCGCTGCCGACTTCGACGAATCCATGTTAAGCAGTTTCGGGGAAAGCGACCAGCATTTTGCGAGTCCACGCCGGATGTTTTCGCGTGCCGCTGTGGGTGGTGCGATGCAGCCGACTGCCGCCGGAAGCGCCAAAGGAGAATTTTTCCAATATGTCGTGACTGCCCCCGTATCAGTTAAGCGCGGTGAATCGGCCCTTGTCCCGATTATCGGTTCCGAGGTCAGCTATCAGCGCGAACTGCTCTATAATCCTGCCAAATTCGCCAAGCACCCCGTCGCCGCCCTGCGTTTCAAAAATTCAACAGGCCTGACCCTCGAACGTGGCCCGGTCACGCTGGTCGAAGATGGTGATTACAAAGGCGAGGCAGTCATTGCCTTCACCAAAGATGGCAACGATGTCTACTTGCCCTATGCCGTCGAGTTGGGTGTGCATATCAAAGACGAAGTGGGCCATATCCGTGAATCCGGTGGCCTCTCACTCAAAGACGCCTATCTGATCATTGAGGAATACCGATTCCGTACCATCCTCACCACCATCGAAAATACCACCGACAAGCCGCTGACCGTCACCTTAGAGGCCACTAAACTCAACAACTTTGACCTCTACGAAACCCGCACACCCGAGGCCGAAACCCTCAACGAACGGCGCTGGCGAGTCACTGTTGGAGCCAACGCCACAATCGAGTTTGTTCGCAAAGAGCGTGCATTGGCACGGCGTCAGGAAGAAATCCGCAAGTTGAACTTTCAACGCCTGCGGGGGATCATGGAAAACCGCACCATCGAGGAAGCCCTCTTGGGGGTCTTGGGTGAAATCGCAGTTGAGTTTGCACGGCAAGAGTCATCCACCGCCGAAGAAGCCAAACTCAACACCGAGCGCGACGAAATCTACCAGCGGCAGGAACACCTCCGCGCCAATTTGCAGACGCTGCAACCCGTCGGCCAAGAAGCCACCCTTCGTAATCGCCTCTTAAGCCAATTAGAAGCCAGTGAAGATCGCTTGCAGGCCATTGCTGAGCGCCTTACCGAATTAAAGCAAATCGTCACTGATGCCGACGCCAAAATTAATCAAATTCTGTCCGGTGTGGGGAAATAAGCGAAAAAAGGGGAGGGGTATTCTTCCACCCTCCCCAATGTATATGGTCTTATTGACCCTGCCGCAGCGATAGCCCTACTGCGGTGCGATCGGGGAAACCTTTCCAATAAGTATGTTCCGCCGTCGGATTACCTGCCTCATCCACCTTGTAGACCCCGTCCGACGCATTCTCTACCGCCAGATTGAGGTAGTCACTCATGCTTTCATCGTTATGCAGATAGCGTGCCAAGAAAGCCGTGATGAAATGCTGATTGACATTGTTGATACGCGCCTCGTCCCAAACTGGATCAGCATAACGAGCATATTCGCCTAGCGTCATTGCGATACCCATCGGCGGTGGGTTCGGGCCAGTGTTATGCAGTGCGTTTTCATACGTCAGCAGATAGCGTTCCGAATTCGCGGTGTTGTCAAACAATTTCACTATACCGCTGTAAATGGCGACATCATCATGCGACCCCGCAATCCAAAACGTCGGAATTTGAATCCCACCGAGTGCCGCCGGATCAAAAAAGCTCAAACCCGGAAAACCCGCGAATTTTAAATCGCCCCCAAATGGCGCAATCAAGATCGCAGCTTTCACACGCGGGTCAGCCGCATACCCTTCAGTAGCAGCAAGGCGTGGCGCAACGGCTGGCCCAACAAAATTACCGAGAATGCCATTGTAACCTGCCCCAATCGTATTGAGCGCCCCATAACCACCCATCGAATAGCCGACAATCGCAGTGTTTTCAGCATCCACAAGACCGCTGAAAAACGAGGTACTGTCTCCATTAAGCCGCGCCATCTCGTCTATCACAAAAATCTGATCGGTGGCACGATTTAACAGCGTACTGCGAAAATCGGCGGTATCGGTAAACGTCGAATCGGTATGCCCAATCGCCACCACCACATACCCCTTCGACGCCAGATTTTCCGCCAGATAGGTCATCATGAGCCGTGAGCCGGGGTAACCATGCGACACAACAATCAGCGAATAGGGGCCGCCAGTATTATCCGGTGCGGCATCCCGCAATGCCCGTCCCTCAAAGGTGAAAGGTCGCAGGCTGCCGGGTTCGTCAGCGCGTCCAAGTGTTTCATCGTATACCACACTCTCAACCGCACCATCCGGGATAATCGCCGGATACCACACTTCCACCACCAAGGGGCGATCATAGAGCGCATCGCCGTTCAAAATATCCACTTGGCCGGGGTGTACCAATTTCAAGGTCTGCACCCCAACGCCATATTGACCCCGTGCAGCCAATTCCGGCGCATCCGGCAAGGGGTCACCAAACACAAATTGATTCGGGTCTTGGGCCAAAGCTCCACCTGTCACCATGAGTAAAAAAATTAACATCACTGCCAAATACTTCAACTTCATTCCACATCTCTCCTAAATAGAATTAGTACGGACTGATTGTAGCGCACCTAGCAGTGATGAAAAATTACAATCCGATGAGTGCCAACTGCAAATCGTCCAGCAAATCATCAATGTGTTCGACCCCTACCGAGAGGCGCACCAATGAGGCAGGCACGGGGAAGGTGCTATCCGACGTTGAAGCATGAGTCATCACGCCGGGGTGTTCAATCAGTGATTCAACCCCACCCAGTGACTCCGCCAGCGCAAATAGCTTTGTCCGACTCACAAATTGATAGCCCGCATCCCTGCCGCCGACCATGATGACCGAAATCATGCCGCCGTAGCCTTTGGGCATTTGTCGTTTCGCCAAATCATGCTGTGGGTGCGATTCAAGGCCGGGATAATAGACCTCCGCAATCGCCGAATGGTCGCTCAAAAATTGGGCTACCTTCATGGCGTTTTCGCTGTGTCGCTCCATGCGTAGATGCAGCGTTTTAATGCCGCGCATCGTCAGCCACGCATCTTGCGGCCCCGGCACCGCCCCCACCGCATTTTGCAGGAATTTCAGTTTCAGATAAGCGTCTTCGTCATTCAACACCACCGCCCCGCCGACCACATCCGAATGCCCACCGAGATATTTGGTGGTGCTGTGGACAACCATATCTGCGCCCAAAGCCAGCGGTTGCTGCAAATAGGGTGAGGCGAAAGTATTGTCTACCGCCACCCAGATTTTTGGTGATTTCGAGGCGGCAAGGGTCGAAATAGCGCGAATATCTGCCAAACGCAGCATGGGATTCGTCGGCGTTTCCAACCAGATCAGGCGCGTATTGGGTTGAATCGCGGCTTCAATCGCCTGCGGGTTGGTCACATCCACAAAACTGAATTCTAGGCCGTATTGTTTCAGCACCTTATCAAACAGCCGATACGTCCCGCCATAGACATCATTCCCAACAATCGTGTGGTCGCCGGGTTTGAACAGGCGCATAATTGTATCCGTCGCCGCCATGCCCGATGAAAACGCCAAGCCATACTTGCCATGTTCGAGCGCTGCCATCAGCGATTCAAAGGCCGTGCGGGTCGGGTTGCCCGTGCGTGAATATTCATAACCCTTGTGTTCACCGGGGCTTTTTTGCACATAGGTCGAGGTCTGATAGATCGGCGTCATAATCGCGCCGGTGCTGGGGTCGGGTTCCTGCCCTGCATGAATGGCATCGGTCTCGATATGATATTTCTTGTCCATTGTCTATGCCTTAGTGTGTTTCTTAGATCGAGTTGAAATGAGGGCGATTCCGATAACCGCCCCCATGCAAATATAGTGCAAAGCCTTCGCGGTTACATGCAGTGGGTTGCCACGTAATCCAATACGTCAATCTTGGTCAGAATCCCCAAGATTTCAGGGCCATCGTGACCTTCGGGTGCCACCACCAACACCACATCTTCCCCCGACACCAACAGACCCATGAGGCTGTCCAGCAGGGTATCCGGCCCAACCGTCGCCACTTTGGACTGCACAATATCGCCAATCGCCTCGTCGGGGCTGTGGGTATGGCTCGCCAGCAGCATATGATTCAAAATATCCACCTCGCGCACAATCCCGGCCAATTTACCATCATGCACGACCGGCGCTTGAGAAATCCCTTTGCTTTTCATCAGGCCAATCACATTCATCAGGCTATCACTGGCCGTTACCGTAATCACCTCAGCCCGATGTTTTGCCCCTAATACATCCAGCGCCGTCGCATCTTCGCAACCGCTTCGAGCAAAAAAGCCGTTTTCGCGCATCCAGTCATCGTTAAAAACCTTACTCAAATAGCGCGAACCAGAATCGGGCAGCAGCACCACCACGTTTTTATCTGGCCCAAGGTTTTTCTGCTGGATATACCGTAGCGCTCCCACAATCGCCGCGCCAGATGACCCACCGGAGAAGATACCTTCTTCTTGCACCAATCGGCGTGTCATCAGCAGCGATTCGCGGTCATTGACCTGAACCACGTCGTCAATCGTTTCAAAATCGAGGGTCGAGGGCAGAAAATCTTCGCCAAACCCCTCAATACGATATGGGAAGGCTTGGGTCATTTCGCCTGTATAGAAATAGTGGTAGAGCAGAGAGCCAATGGGGTCAACCCCCACAATCTGAATATTGGGGTTCTGCTCCTTCAGATAACGGGCCGTGCCGCTGATCGTGCCACCTGTCCCCATTGTCGCCACAAACACGTCCACCTTGCCTTCGGTCTGTTCCCAGATTTCCGGGCCAGTGGATTCGTAATGCACTTGGGGATTGATTGGATTGTGATATTGATTAGCAAGGATGGCGTTGGGGGTTTGTTCGGCAATACGGCGGGCCACACTATAATAACTGCGGGGGTCATCCGGTTCGACTGCGGTCGGGGTAATCACGACTCGCGCCCCAAATGCACGCAGTAGGCGGATTTTTTCATCAGACATTTTGTCCGGCATGACAAAAACCGTTTTGTAGCCTTTAATCGCCGCGACAATCGCCAAGCCCACGCCTGTGTTCCCCGAAGTGGATTCAACCACCGTCCCACCCGGTTTCAACTTACCAGACCGCTCGGCGTCTTCAATAATCGCCAGCCCAATACGGTCTTTGACCGAACCGCCGGGATTAAAAAATTCGACCTTTGCCAATAATTGCGCCTGAATACCTTTGCTCACCTTATTCAGCCGAATAAGCGGAGTATGGCCCATTGCCCCAAGGATATTGTCATAAATGCCTTGATGGCCTGTTTTTTTCTGCGTCGTGTTCACCGACGTTACGCTCATGTGTTGTTCTCCGTAATCAAGGGTTCTTCGTTCGATTGTAAACGACGTACTCGCAAAAAGGCAACTTCCGATTTAAAGAATCCACTTTATTTCAAGGCAAAATTTTCAATTTACAAGCGACATGCCCATTTCGCTTACAAATAATTCATTCCAATACCCGATAGAGCGCATAATTGCCATACCACCCCAATCGAAATAGCCCCGGTTCTTCCGCTAGAGTCATATAAATTTCGGCAGGCGTCTCGCCCACCCATTGATGATTAATCGCCCACATATCCAGCAACAAATAGGCGGGGCGATCCGCTGGTAATCTTTGTTTCATGCTCTGTGGCGTCTCGTAATAAATCTGCACTGTTCGCACCTGCGCTTCATAATGACGCATCATAGGCCAGAGTTCTAATACATAGACTGTGCTACCATCGGGAATCGCACCGACGGCCCACTGCACCGCACCATAATCTTCATTTTTGCGTTCCACAAACCACCCAACGGTCTTATGGGCTTGGGGTTGGGGCGATTCTGCCGCAATCAGCACCGCCAAAAGCATAAATCCCCGTGCCGCCAATGAAATCGGCCTCAGCAATGCAGCCGCCGATAAGTGTTGGATTCTCGCCCACACCCACGCCACCCCCATCCCCGCCAGAATCACCAGTGGCAAGCTATACGCCAGCGAGAAGCGCACATTTTGATAGGGGATACCTGCCAAAAATCCATAGGCCACCACAGCCCACCCTACCAGCAAAACAAACAGGGTCACCGCTGCCCGAGTACGCCAAGTCTGTCGCAGCAATGTCAGAAACCCGCCCCCCATTGCCACAGTAAACAGGGGATGTAGATACCAACCATCATAGGCCGCCTGTGCATAATATCTTGCGACCACCTCATCATATTCAAATGAGCCGTCCGGCGTGACAAACTCTTTTTTCAGCGCGTTTTCGATAGCCCAATCGCGCAGCCACGCATGGTCAATCACTGCCACCGGATTGGATCGGCTGTGCAGCATCTGAGGCAATAACACCATCATCCCGACCGCTACCGCAATCAGCCCATCCCACCGATAGGATGTCCGTTTTCGTAGAGGCAAAGCTAAGATTTGCCCTGCTTTATCCCGCCACCAGACCACACAACTCAGCGCATAAGGCATTGCCAGCACCCCATACAACCAGCGTGTAATTGTTGCCATTGCCAGCGCGAACGCTACCAACACAATCCAACCACACCTTTGTTTCTGGTCTGATGTCTGAAAATATCGCCCCAATGCCCATAAACTCAATGTAGCCCAAAACAGAGCCGGCACATCCGCCATCACAACCACGCTGCTTTGCAAAATCTGCCCGCTAAAAACGAGGATGAGCGCTGAGGTCAGCCCCGCAACTCGCCCATTATTCTTCGACCACCCCATCAGTGGCAATACATCCACCATGAAAGCATATACCAGTACAGGGATAACCGCGCTCAACATAAGCACCAAATATTGAGCGACCTGCTCATTTTCCCCGCCGACTGAAAACCCCGCCGCCAGCAAAATCGGAAACCCAAGCGGCCAATACATCGGGCCGGGGGTTCGAATCTCTCGCACCGCCTCGCGCACTTCCTGCCCATATTCAAAATAGGCAAAGGCGTCCTGCCCATACAGGCCATCAAACTCAAACGCATCCCGCAGGCGCAAGCGCACCCCCAACGCCAGCAAAAATATGAGGCTCGTCAGCAAAATAGACTGAAATCGCTGGTTTCGGACGATGTGGGCCGCATAGTGCATGAATTTCAGCGCCTCTATTTTTCAAAGAATCATTGACTTTAATCTTCTATTTAGCATCTTCACACAATTTTCACAGGATGACCCGCTATGCTTGCCAATATTGAGAGAAATGGTATTCGCTCACAAATCAATCTAGCACAGGAGATTTTCACCGTGAAGTTGTTTAAGAACAAACTCATCCTTTTGGCAATTGCCATCGCTCTGGTGGTTGCCGTTGTGCCGGGGTCATCATCGTCCCGTGCCGAAGCCGCTGGTCTGGCGCAAGTTCGTGTCGCCCACTTCTCGCCAGATACCCCCGCCGTTGAGATTTTTGTAAATGGCGAAGCGGGTGCATTCCAAGCCCTTTCCTTTGGGGATATTTCCGGGTTCGTCCAAATTCCGGCTGGCACCTATAGCATCGCCGTCGCTCCGGCTGGTGCAGGCATCGAAGCCGCCGCGATTGGCCCGGCCAATTTGACCTTCCGCGCTGGTAGCTATACCACCGTCGCCGCAATTGGGTCACTTTCCGCTGGCACACTCCAACCCGCCATCGTTAGCGAAAGTTTCAGCCGCCTCGCTGCTGGTAATGCCCGCGTCACCGTGTTTCATGGCATAGAAGACGCCCCTGCCGTTGACGTCATTTTGGCGGACGGCACGGTTTTGGCAAGCGGTTTGGCCTATGGTCGCTCCACTGTGCTGAATGTCCCCGCTGGTACGTATGATATTCAAGTTGTCCCCAGCGGCGCTACTTCACCCGTCGTGATTGACCTGTCCGGCACGACCCTAAATTCACGCGGCTACTATTTCCTCGCGGCGGTCAATCGTTTGGCTGACCCCGGTGTCGCCCTCGCCGTGATTGGTGGTCGCACGATTGATGGCCTACCCAAAGGCAATGGCACGATTGTAGATGTCGCCGTCGCTGATGGCCGCTTCACCACATTGGTCGCCGCTCTGCAAGCCGCTGGTCTCGATTCCGCCCTACGTGGTAATGGCCCCTTCACCGTCTTCGCCCCGACGGATGCGGCCTTTGCTGCCCTACCCGCTGGTACAGTCGAAGCCCTGCTCGCCGACATCCCAACCCTGCAATCCATCCTGCTCTACCATGTCGTCCCCGGCAAAGTGCTGTCCGATGAAGTGGTATCCCTCGGTGGTCTAGCCACCCTGCAAGGCGGTTCGGTACGGATTACCGTCAATGAAAACGGCGTGTTTATCAACGATGCTGCCGTCATCATCACCGACATCGAAACCTACAACGGCGTGATTCATGTGATTGACACCGTGCTGATCCCGTAATAAAGTAGAAAATGTGGAGCGCAGGGAGGAATAAGTATTTTTTTCTCTCTCTGCAATCATAATGGGTTTTGCAATCAAGGCCGGGAGGAAGTCTCGGCCTTATTGTTTTCTAAATTGATGTCAAGCTGCAACAAATTTCCTGCCCTCTATCATCCCCACAACCGAAGGGGAGGCGCTACAATAAATGTAAATTTCCAGACGTATGACAAAGGATCAGAGGTCAACCCGAATGTCTGAAAAACTGACCAATGCGAAAAAATCATGGGAAAAACAGGCCGTCGAACCCCTGTTAAAAAAAGCCCCCGAACGCCGTCAACCCTTCGATACCACCTCCGGTATCCCAATTGAACGCCTCTATATACCCGAAAATGGCAGCGCCAATGCCGATGAATATGCCACCAAGCTCGGTTTCCCCGGTGAATATCCGTTTACACGCGGGGTACAGCCGACCATGTATCGTTCGCGTTTCTGGACAATGCGCCAATATGCGGGATATGCCACCGCCGAAGAATCGAATGCGCGTTATCGGATGCTGCTCGAACAAGGCGCACGCGGCCTGAGTGTAGCCTTCGATTTACCCACCCAAATTGGCTATGACGCCGATGACCCCATGTCATTGGGTGAGGTCGGCAAGGTCGGGGTGAGCATTTGCAGCATCCACGACATGGAGCGTCTGTTTCAAGGCATTCCGTTGGCGGAAGTCTCGACCAGCATGACGATTAACGCCCCGGCAACCATTCTATTGGCGTTGTATATCGCGGTGGGCAAACGGCAGGGTGTTGAACCTCATCAATTACGCGGCACGGTACAAAATGACATCTTGAAAGAGTACATCGCACGCGGCACGTATATTTTCCCGCCCCGCCCCAGCACCCGCCTGATTACCGATCTGTTTGATTATTGCCAACGCGAAGTGCCGAAATGGAACACCATCAGCATCAGCGGCTATCATATCCGCGAGGCTGGCTGCACAGCGGTTCAAGAAGTCGCCTTTACGCTGGCGAATGGCATTGCTTATGTGCAAGCCGCCATTGACGCCGGCTTGAAAGTGGACGAATTTGGACAGCAATTATCCTTCTTCTTCAACGCTCACAATAATTTTCTCGAAGAAGTCGCCAAATTCCGTGCCGCCCGTCGTCTGTGGGCCAAACTTATGAAAGATCGTTTCCACGCCACCGACCCCCGCGCCCAACAAATGCGCTTCCATACCCAAACAGGTGGCAGCACTTTGACCGCCCAACAACCTGAAAACAATATCACCCGCGTGACGATTCAGGCCCTTGCTGCGGTTTTGGGTGGGACTCAATCGCTGCACACCAACAGCATGGATGAAGCGCTGGCCCTCCCAACCACCCATGCCGTCCAAATCGCCCTGCGTACCCAACAGATTATCGCGCACGAAAGCGGCGTGGCGGATTCCATTGACCCATTGGCCGGCAGCTATATGATTGAGGCCCTGACCGACGAAATCGAAACCCGCGCACTAGAATACATCCGCCGTATTGACGAAATGGGTGGGGCACAGGCCGCCATCGAAACAGGCTTCATCAATACCGAAATCAACGATGCCGCCTATGAAGCGCAAAAAGCCATCGAGTCCAAGCGCCAAATCATCGTCGGTATGAATGATTACGTCATTGAAAACGGCTCAGAAACGACCATTGAGCTTTTGCGTGTTGACCCGGCAATTGAAAAGGCCCAGTGTGAACGACTGACTCAAATTCGTGCCCAACGCGACAACGAAAAAGTCAGTGCCGTCCTCAGTCGCATCGAAACCGCCGCACAGGGCACTGAAAATTTGATGCCCCTATTTATTGAGGCAGTGGAACAAGAAGCCACCCTCGGCGAAATCTGCAAGGTACTGCGCGGGGTCTTTGGGGAATATCGGCCCAACGTAACCATCTAGCAGCAGTTAGCCGGACGTGGGTAATTCGTCATTTCCAGAAGGGGGTGGCATCGCTATAATGCCATTCCCTGAACATCAGGCAAAGGATCAAATGTGACGAATCTCGACCCATCCGATACCCAACCCAAAGCGCCGACCGGACTACGTAACGCCATCAATGCCACCCAACCCAAATGGAATGTGCCAGAGCCATCGCGCCCCGGCGGTCTGTTGGGTGATGATGAAGCCCCATCTGGACGCTGCCTATTAAGCCTTCTGGTCATTGGGGCCACCACCTGCCTCTGTTCTGTAGTCGTCGCGTTGAGTGCCTTAGCAGGCTATGGCGACGAATTGGATGAAATTCAGACCCAAGCGGCGGGTGATCGAGAAATCGCCGTCAGCACCCAATACGCGCTTGCCATTCAAAATGAGGCACAAGGTGCGATTGAATTGGCCCTTGATCGCTACCAATTTATCGAGACCCAGCAGCCGGGTTATGGCGATGTACAGCCGCGCATGACCCAAATTGCACTGGTGCTTTCCGCCACTCCAACCCCCTCGCAAAGCCCTACACCAACCAGTACCCCTACTGTTACACTTGAGCCTTCACCCCAAGCCAGCCCAACCGCCTCAGTGTCACCAGCGGCAGAGTATTTCAGCAACGCCGAAGATTACCTGCTGGCAGGGTTATATGAAGAAACGATTGAATGGTTGGATGCCGTCATCACGGTTGACTCGACCTATCGCCGGGCTGACGTGGATCGAATGCTAGTAGACGCGCTGGTTTCGCAGGCCGGTATCTATTTTACAGGCGCTAACGATGGCTCGAATGGATTAGCGGGCAATCAGTTGGCGCGAGGCATCACGATGGTAGGCCGCGCTGAACCTATTTGGACAGCCAACCCCAGCATCTTGTCCGATGCCGATCTCAAACGACGTACCGATAATGCGTCCTATACTGCGTTTTTTGTCAATGGCTTCGTTACGGCCCAAGCCTATGTTGCGGGTGGTCTCTATGCCGATGCCCTCCCCATTCTTCAAGAACTGTACGGCCTAAATCCTACTTGGGGTTATGCCGGTGTAACCGTCACCGACCTCCTCATACAAGCAGGGGGTAGCCCCGGTTCATAAATCTAAGAAATTCTACGAAATTCGCATAAGATTGTAAAAAATCTTTGAACCTCAGTTATCATTAAGGTGTAATCTGAGCAGGTATCCAATTACTCAACTGGTGAATGGTGCTGCTTAAGTTGCCAATGACGAGTCCCAAAAAAACTAAATACAGAGAGAGGCGTGACTATCATGAGCAGGGACGGGGAACTCATCCTGCGGTTGCGCGACCAAGACCTAGAAGCCCTCGGCGAACTGTTTGAGCGCTATCGTCTTCAGGTTTACCGCGTTTCACTCGCAATTGTCCGTGACCCACAGGTGGCGGAGGATATTTTACAAGATTGTTTCTTGAAATTACATTACTACGCGCATCGGATTGACATCGAACGGCCTTTGATGCCGTGGCTCTATCGGGTGACCGCTAATCTCAGCTATACCTATGTCACTCGCAATCAGAAGCGGCGCACGGCCCTCGATCAAGTCTCGGATACCCTGATTTCACCAGTCGGACTTGCGCCTGACCGCGTAACCGAACGTACCGAAATGGAACGTAATATCCGCAGCGCGATTGAAAACCTGCCCTTGAATCAGCGGGTGGTGGTGATTCTGCACTATCTCGCCTGCCTCAGCATCCAAGATATTGCGGAAATCTTGGAATGCCCGATCGGTACGGTGAAATCACGACTGCATTATGCCCGTGAAAGTTTACGTCATGTCCTTGAATCGGACACTTGGATCTCGGAGTTAGCTCATGGATACGCTTAAAAAGATTATCAACAAGTTCACGCATGACACCCCGCCTGAAACGGGTTGTCAATCGAATGAACTGCTGGAACGCGAATTTACGGCCATCATCCAAAAGGCGATGGGGCAAGAGTTGCCCCAATCCCCTGCCGGAGATTTATGGGCCAAAATCAAGGCTCAGGCTGAATTGATGCCTCAGCTTCCGCCTGCCAAAAGTGAAATTCTAGGCGAGCCGATCTACAGCTTGCCGACGCTGACATGGTTGCCAGAAGCAGTTTCCGACGCCGCCCAACGCCCTGTCCGTTATGCCTATCGTGCCGAACGACGCAACACGCGCCAAGTGCAAAGCCAGCATATGGCCGTCTATGGGCAGTATATGCGCTCCTCAATGCAATATCTGCGGCTGAATTTTGGCATGGTACAGGGCTGCTAATCAAATTTAGCGTTCTTCAACAGGGGCGATGTACGTTAATCGCCCTTCCAAAATTCACCGCCTCGCGTGGCCGCATGTGTTATACTTGCCTTCAGTATTGGTAATCTATAACGCAAAAGGGCCAGCGACACGCCATGCAATCAGCGCAGACCACTACACTTGCCCCCACAGTCCTCCTCTATAATCCTATCAGCACCTCGCCCGGTAAGCAGCGACTCCCCATGTCTCTGTTATCCATTGCTGCGGTCATTGATCACGACTACACACCCGAAATTATTGATGCCAACCTCATTCCCGACCCCGCCCCCCATATCATCGAACGGGCCAAAATAACGGGCGCGAAAATCCTAGCCGTCACCGCCATGCCGGGGCCACAGTTGAAGCAGGCCATTCAAGTCTGCAAACGTATCAAAACCGAACTTCCCGGCCTCATCATTCTATGGGGTGGCTATTTTGCTACCCATCACGGTCAGGTCTGTCTTGAAAGCGGTATCGTGGATTATGTGATTGAAGGACAGGGCGAAGCGCCATTCCGCAAATTTGTAGATACCATTCATCATGGCGGCAGCATGTCGGATGTGCCCAGTCTGGTGTGGCTAGACAATGGTGCGGTGCGGGTGAATCCGCGTGCGCCGATGGTGCCCCTCGATAATTTGCCCCTCTATCCCTATCACCGCCTCAACATCGCCGATTATCGCGGCACAAGTTATCTAGGCAAGGCCGTTCTAAGCCACCACACCAGCTTCGGCTGTCCCTTCGCGTGCAGTTTTTGCGCGGTGGTCAAGCTGGTCAATCAACGTTGGTTGCCCGAAAGCCCCGCCCGAGTCGAACAAGTTACCCGCATGATGGTCGAGCAGCACGGCGCGGATGCGATGGAATTCCACGACATGGATTATTTTGTCAGCGAATCGCGTGCCGCCGAGATTGCCGAACGGATTGAACCCCTCGGCATCAATTGGTGGGCATTGGGTCGGGTGGACACCTTAAGCACCTACAGCGAGGCTTCGTGGCAAAAGATTAAACGCTCCGGTTGCAAGATGATCTTTATGGGGGCGGAAAGCGGCTCGGCGGAAACGCTCAAAATTATGAACAAAGGTGGACAAAGCAGTCCCGACAAAACCCTTGCCATTGCCGAGAAGTTTAAACATCTGGGGATTGTGCCAGAATTTAGTTTTGTGATGGGCAATCCTCCCGACGCGCTTGCCGATATTGAAAACACCATCCAGTTCATTCGCAAACTCAAAAAGATCAACCCCGCCAGTGAGTTGATCTTGTATATCTATACACCTGTGCCCCATGATCGCAGTGAATTATTGCGTGTGGCAGAGCAGTTGGGTTTCCATTTCCCCCAAACCTTAGCAGAATGGGCCAGTCCTGAATGGGAAAGTTTTGCCCATCGGCGCGAACCCGATACACCCTTTTATAAAGACACGGCCCGCAAACGAGTCCGCAATTTCGAGACGGTGGTCAATGCCTATTACCCCACCGTCACCGACATGCGCCTCAAGGGAACCATGCGGATGCTGTTGAAGGGTCTCTCTGGCATCCGCTATAGAACGGAATTGTACGGCTGGCCTCTTGAACTCAAAGCCTTGCAGCGGTTCCTTCATTACCGCCGACCTGAAACGATGGGGTTCTAATTCAGACCCCATCGCCCAAAAATATCAACCGGCTGTACTTCAATCAATACAGAATCCAAAATCGGCTGGAAAAGCTGCAAATTCGCCGTTGTATAGTCGCTTGCCGGGGCGGTGAGTCGGATAAATATCCATTCTGGCCCTGCCGCCACCACATACGATACGACAGCGTTAACCTGCCCATCGGCCTCCACATTTTGAAAGGTAAACCACGCTGGTGAGCCGAATTTTTCGTAACGATCCGTATAGGTCGGCTCAACATCAGCATTTACACACCGGAGCGCCTCCACCGGATCACGGCTTTCACAGATAATCCCCTGTTCGGCCAAATCTTCAGGGCGACCCCGCACAAAATAAATCTCACCGGGGATATTCTCAACTTCGGCGGCAACCGTCACGCTGTTTTCGCCCTCAGAAACCTCCGCCCCTTCTGGATAATCAAACGCAAATCCCGCCTCCTCATCCTGATAGGTCTCACCTAAAATCGGCACAGGCGTTGCGGTCGGTGTCAATGTGGGGGGAAGGGTCGCGGTTGGGCGCGGTGTGTTCGATGGAATGGGGGTAGGCGTTGCAGTTGGTTCAATAGATTCCGCCACCACACTCACCGCGATTTGTTGGAAGGTCGTCTCAGAATAGAGACTAAATGTTTCGGGGTCTGCCGCGCCAATCAGGAAAATCCAATCCTGATCACTAACTACAAACAACAAGCCGCGTACTTTGATGTCGCCGCCGCTAGTAATGAGTTCAAACGTGGGATAGGGATAGCCACTGACTTTTGTGACTTCAGAACTATCGTCTGTCAGGGCAAGTGCCTCTAAGAAAGCCTGCGGTGAGTCGACGGCTTCTGCGCCCAATTCCTCCGCAAAGAAATCGGGAGATCCGCGAGTGACAGCCACTGCCGGGAATGTTTCACTCGACCCATCCGGGCTAACCAACAAGAACGGCTCATCAAAAACAGGCTCAGCCCATTCCGCCGGATAATCCAGCGATAAATGCAGGTCTTCGCTGGCATAGGTCGTAAATTCCTGTGGCGGCACAAATGGCGTATTCGTTGGGGTCGGTGTGTCGGATGGGGTCAACGTCGCAGTTGGCGTGAAGGTCAGCGTTGGGGTATAGGTCGCGCTGGGGGTATGGGTAAATGTTGCCGTAAAAGTCAAAGTGAAACTGGCCGTAAAGGTCGGTGTCATCGTAAACGTGGCGGTCGGGCTTGGCGATAGGGTGTCGGTGGGAACGGGGGTATCCGTATCAGTCGCTGTTGCCGTATTTGTCGGCACAGGTGTGTCACTGGGAATCGGGGTATCCGTCGGACTCGCTGTTGCCGTATTCGTCGGCACAAGTGTAAGCGTTTCAGTCGCCGTCGCTGTCGCGGTATCGGTGGGAACGGGGGTATCCGTATCAGTCGCTGTTGCTGTATTCGTCGGCACAGGTGTATCGGTGGGGATTGGTGTCGCGGTATTCGTTGCGGTATCGGTTGGGGCAGGGGTATCCGTCGGAACTGAAGTGGCAGTGTCGGTTGCTGTTGCCGATGGGACAGCCGTCTCCGTCGGGGGCAGTGTCGCGGTCTGGTCACCTGTACCACCCGTGCCGCCTTCCTCAGTAGGAACTTCACTTGGTGCGAGAGTAGGTACTTCAGGTGTCGCGGCGATCTCAGTCACGACTTCAGTCGGTGTTGCTTCAGTAGCTGGCGGGGATGTTGGCTCAGTCGTAGCGACTTCACCGCCTTGTGATGCCCCCGGTTCAGTTGCGGCCTCAATGGGCGCTTCAACTGTTGGAAGATGGGCGGCTTGATAATCCTGTGTCTGTTCGGGGGGTGATACGGTTGCCACGCCACCACCACACGCTGCCAAAAACGCTCCAAGCACCAGCAAGGACAAAACAACCAGTTTTTTCACCGCGCTAACCCTCCAACAAAAATGCAACTTGGTTAATACTTTTGAGGCGCTCTACCCACCTGCGCCATTGGTTAGTATAACACCCGTCCCAGAAAATATAGCAATGGTAAACTCACCAAATGTTGTGCAGATTTCGGTATCAGCCTGATTAGAAAGCGGTTGTTGGGTCAGCGTAAAATCTTGCTAAATTTTGTTAGACCACGTGTTACCCGATTGCTACGTTGTCAATCAGCCGTACCTCACCCAAAAATACCGCCAAACTTAACAAAGCTCTTTCGGCTGGCCCTTCCAATTCCTGCAATGAAATCGGGCCGGCAACACTCACATAGTCTATCTTCGCCAATGGCTCGCCTTCAATGATTTCCCGAATCGTAGCCCGTAGATGTTCCGCATCTCGACGACCCGCTTGCCATTCATTTTGGGCAACCAGCAAAGCGCGATACAGCACCGGGGCGGCTTCTCGCTCCACGCGATTAAGGCGCACATTCCGACTGCTCATCGCTAATCCATCTGATTCCCGCAGTGTTGGGCAAGCGATAACCTCCAAATTGAAGGCCAGATCACGTACCATCTGACGAATCACTGCGACTTGCTGAGCGTCTTTTTGCCCAAAATAAGCTCGCGTCGGCTCAAACACATTGAACAGTTTAGCAACCACCGTCGCCACCCCGCGAAAATGGCCCGGACGCGATGTCCCCTCCAACACTTGGGTGACATTTTCCACCGATACATAGGTCTGAAAACCCGCCGGATACATCTCAGCCTCATCTGGTGTCCAGACGACATGTACCCCTTCGGCCCGCAGCATATCTAAATCGCGTTCGAGTGGCCGGGGATATTTTTCAAGGTCGTCACGCCGATTAAACTGAATCGGGTTGACAAAAATGCTGACCCCCACTCGATCATTTTCCGCCAAGGCCTGCCGCACCAACGCCAGATGGCCTTCATGCAGCGCCCCCATCGTCGGCACCAATCCCCACGTCAGTGTTGAATCGGCCCAACGGATTTGGCGCACTTTCGCAATGGTTGTGACAACGCGCATGGTTATCATGCCCCCTTTTCTAGCTGTTGAAGGGCCAAAAGCGCCGCGCCGACCACCGGGGTATAACGTGGCTGCGGGATACTGGTCAATCCTAACTGCTCACACAGTCTTTGGCTCAACAAATTGTCGGAGGTCAAGAGACCACCCGCAAAGGCTATCTCTGGTCTATTCATCGCCAAACGCCGTTTGATCGTCTCTACATGCTCGACTAGGCCCTCCACGCCGTGTTCGACAATCATCAGCGCCACCCCATCACCCTTGACGGCATGTCCCAGCACAATCGGCGTCAGCTTGGCGATTTCCGGCGTGCGTACCACGTCCCCATATAGCCACGTCACAATCCCCCAGATATTTTGCAGACCGAGTGCCGCCAATATCGGTTCGGTGAGTGAGGTCTCCGGTAAGCGTCCATCCCATTCTTTCATCAGGGCACGTAGGGCATCCATTCCCAATGAATAACCGCTACCCTCATCCCCCAATAAATACCCCCAACCGCCAACCAGCGCCGATTCACCCGCCGCATTGACGCCATAACCGATGCTGCCTGTCCCTGCCAGAATCAGCACCCCTTCGCGTTTGCCCAAGGCCCCGACCAGTGCAATTTCATGGTCTGAACTCGGCACAATCAGCGCATCTGGCAATACCCCGAACATCGCCTGATACAGCCATTCCGATTCAAATTCACGCGGCGCACCTGCCACCCCGATCCCGACCGCATCAATCTGGCCCAATTCCAAGCCTGCATTGGTGACAGCCTCTCGAATGGTTTGCTGCAATAACGCCGCCGATGTGTCATGCCCGATCACATTCGGATTAGCCGTGCCTGCGTTGGCGCGACCCACGATAGTTAAATCGGGCCGGACGACAATCACCCGCAAATTCGTACCGCCACCATCAATCCCAATCGCATATTGTTCGCTCATGTCGTTTCCATCAAATTTCACGGATATAATCATCCAAATTGTATATTCCGGTGCGCCTTCCCAACAGGGGGCTTATGGTGAGTGACCAATTCGAGTTATACGACTTGCGCGTGACGGTGGTCGAAATTAAGGGTCGTTCGGTGTGCGGTCTGCAAGTAGGGGATTATTTTGAACTAACCGAGAGCAGCCGTTTGCGTATCCCTGCCGACAAACATTTTTGCGTCTATGCCCTCAGTTCGGTGCTGCCTTTGCTTTCCGCCAAACAACGTCATCTGCACGCCAATGATTGGATGGAAAAAGATTCACTGGTAGCCTGTCCCGACCCCGACGAACAATTAATTATGAAAATCGAGCGTATTGCCCACCGCACCTTTAACACGGATGAATTGACCTAATGGCCCGCGAAATCAGCATCGCCTTTCAAACCGACAAGACCCCGGCCCAATATATTGCATTGGCACAGTTGGTCAATCAATATCCTTTTGATGCCGTCACCGTCTACTGTGATGCGCCCTTCCAGCCGAGTTTTGGCCCACTCCTGCTGATGGCGCCACATATCACCCGCGCCCGACTTGGCCCCGCCGCCATTTCGCCCTCGCGCATCCACCCGCTGGACATGGCTGCCGAAACCGCATTATTGGCGCAATTGGCGCAGGGGCGGGTTTATCTTGGGATTGCACGCGGGGCATGGTTGGCCGAACACGGGATTCCCGAATTGACCCCACCCCTCCAAACCATCCGCGAAGCCATCGAGGTCGTTCAGTATATGCTGTCGGGCCAATCCGGTGGCTATCAGGGCCAGCTCTATCAAATCGCCGAACATGTCACCGCGCCCTATCCCCTGCCCACCCAAAAGATTCCGCTGCTGATTGGCACATGGGGACAAAAATTGTCTGCGCTGGCCGGTGAATTAGCCGATGAGGTCAAAGTCGGCGGTTCAGCCAATCCCGCCCTTGTACCAATTATTCAGCAGTACATCGCCGCCGGGGAACAAAAAGTGGGTCGTCCTATCGGGTCGGTTGGGGTGGTGATGGGTGCGGTCACGGTGGCGGATGACGACCGCGAACAGGCCCGTTATGCTGCCCGTCGCTCGGTAGCCCTTTATTTGCCAGTCGTCGCCCCGCTTGACCCCACCGTCAATATCGAGCCAGAACTGATTGACCGCCTCCGTCAGCATGTTAATCGCCATGAATACGACGAGGCCGCCCGATTGATTTCCGATGATGTTTTGGATCGTTTTGCGTTTGCGGGGAATGCAAATGATTTGATTCAACAGGCCGAGAAATTATTTGAGGCCGGGGCACACCGCATTGAATTTGGTACGCCACACGGCCTCACTAAGCCCGAAGTGGGGATTCGGATTTTGGGCGAACAGGTTAGTCCTGCCCTGAATTCCTAAAATCGCTGTGCAGGCGGGCATGGGAAAAGGGCAGATGCCAATGGTTCAGGTTGAAATCGGATTGAATCATCGCACCCGCCATAAACCGTAGCGCCGCGCCAAATAGCAGCACACTCGCAAGGTCTATATGCACCATTGCGACAAGGTTGCTGCCAATGAGCGGCCCAATAAACATTGCCGCAAACAGTGTCTGTGTGTAGGGCGTCGTATAACGAGTCAGATTTTCCGGAGATGTATTTTCGGAGAAGAATCCGAATGTCCCATTTCCTGCCAATGTCCACGATGCGCCAGTCAATGCCGCGCCAATCAAGGTAAAAGGCAGGCTAGGTGAAAAAGCATTAATCGCCGCAGCAATCCCCGTACCCATCATCCCAATGGCAACCGCCGTCTGGTTACCAAATAACTTCACAATGCGGATGATATAGAATGAGACTGTCGCGCCTGCGGTAAGTTCCGCCAGCGCATAAAAAGCGAGGAAGCTCTCATCCGCCCCCAGTTTTTTCATTAAAAACAGCGGGGTCATTGCCACAATCGAAAAGAACGTGACATGCGAAATGCCGACCACCATTGCCGACCTGCGGAAGCCCGATGCTTTCCAGACATTTTCTTTGCGGGTGGTGGGTTCAGGCGTAGGGGCATGAAACAACACTTTGGTTTGCTTCACGTGCCACAGGCTTACCATTGTCAACAGAAATGCCCCCATGTACATCGCCTGATAATTATAAGGAAATGGTGCGTTGTCTAACCAAAAACCGAGTGCCAATGCGCTTATCCCGACCCCAACATTTAACGACAGTGCTCGTCGGCTTAGCAATACCGTGATACGGCTCGTTGCTACGGATTCGCGAATCATCACCAGAAATAGAACGGTCGCAATCCCTTGCGGCAAGGCAGGCAGCGCAATCGCCGCTACCAACCAATAGGGTCGCCATTCCGCTGGCATAAACGGCGCAAGGGCCGGCAGCAAAAACGAGACGCGGTGACCAATGGCGGGCCAATATAGCGCACGTATCGAATCCGGGAATTTACGTCCCCACCAGCCAGCCAATCCAGCAGAGATAAGCAGAATCAGCGAGGGAATCGCCGCCATCAACCCCAATTGAAACGCCGAAGCGCCCAATCGGATGGCAAATGCGGAAAGGAAGTGGGTGGTGGCAGGCAAAGCTAATCCAAACCAGCCAATATCTTGGACCAGATGGTTGAAATTTTCCCGCTCCAAAGAGGGAACGGACTCAGTTGTCGGTGACATATGGTACTCAGCTTTTGGTGTGCGGCAGACACGCAGATAAATAAACTTTGACCTATTTAGAATAGCAGGGCAACTAAGTATTTTTTCGTCTGCTCGCTATGTGAGTATTATCAGCATATCAGGATTCAAAATACGTTGCAAGAGGGGTACTCTGATGATTATCTGACGATTGGCTGATTTGAACAAACCTTAACATCGAAATGAAAAGAGGCGGGTTGTGAAGCCGCCTCTCTTACACCGAAGTTAGACCATGCTTAGGCGATCTTCACCCAGCTAAAATAGATGAAGGCGTCGCTGGTATATTCGCGATAATCCAGTTGCAGGCGGTGATAGCCAGCCGCAATCGCGATGTCTACCGTCAAGGTCACATTCGGCTGTGTAACCGTGAAAGTGTCAATCCCCGCGAAAGCGTTGTCGAGGAAAAACCGCACCCCATCATCCGCCGTTACGGTGAAGCGATACGTTCCCGCCGCGAAATAGACGTCCGAGGTAAACCGAGCACTGAAATTGTCTACGCCGATGTTACCAGCAGGCGAACCTGCGCCCCAATTGAAGGCAATCGCACTGTCACTGCGGGTATAGACGACCGGAGCCGCCAGCGAGTTGTTATTGAAGAACTCGCCATACCAGACGGTTGTGACAGGGGCAGGTGAAGTCGCGGTAGGCAGGGTCGTCACCGGGCCAGAGGTAATCGGCAGGTTTCCGAGTGGTACATTTGGAATAACATATGCCGCACTAAGCCAGCCTTGGCGTCCATCAGGAATCTTGACGAGCAGCCACAGATTATCCGCAGTACGGCCTAGCAATTGGACAACCGTGCTGCGTGTTACAAAGGTAATGACGGCAAAATTCGTCCCCGGCCCTTGCCGCACATTCAAACGGCTGGTGCTAACCGTAGCCGAATTACCCGTAACTGGCACTGGGGTGGGGCTGACCACTGTCCCCGACAAATCAGGCAGTGAGCTGATCGCCACATTTGGCAAAATTAACGCCGTCGAAACCCAGCCTTCGATACCCGTAGATGTACGAATCTTGGCCCATGTGCCATTCGTATTCCGGCCAAGCAAAGTGACCGCCTGACCGCGTGTAATCTTGGTCAAGATGCTGAATTCCGTGCCGGGGCCAGATCGCACATTCAGCGTATTGGTGCTAACGACTGCCGTATTGCCAGTGGTACTGGGTGACGTGCCATAGTTGCTGGTGCCAGTCGAGGCCGCTGGGAAATTCGGGCCTGTCGGGTTGCTGGCGAGATTAGCCCATGTCAGATAGACAAAAGCATTGGTGCCATTTTCACGATAGTCCACCTGAATATGATGCGTCCCTGCGGTCAACACCACATCGCGGGTAAGGGTGACACCCGGTTGCGGGCTATCCAGCGTATTGATGATGGTGTTGCTGAAATCAAACGTAATCGCAATACCGTCATCCGCCAAAATGTAAAACCGATACGTGCCTGCCGCAAAGGTAGGCCGCGCACCCCACCGAACACTAAAGCCATCGGCTGGGACACCACTCGCAGGTGAATTGGTTCCCCAATTGAAGGCAATCACCCCTGTATTGGCACTCAGAACCTTTGGCTCAATGAAATACGGATTGTTGTAGAAATCACCGATCCATGAGGCGTTGCCAGATTGCAGATTGGCCTCAACCTCTGGCTTTACTTCATTCGCGGCTGATGCGGGTTGGCTGGCTAGACCGATCAAGGCCATCACTAAGGCGACAACCACTATCAACGGGATGAATCGTTTCATGATACTTACCTCTCCTCACACTTGATTGGAACTACCGACAAAATACGAACAGATCCCCCACCAAAGGGATCATTGCGTGAGTCACGTGTTGATGTTTTCATTGTAACAGGACTTTGTGGCAGAAATACGCCAGCGGTGTGTCAACGTTGAAACATCGTAAGCCAGCCGTATCAAAGCAGTGTGGCAGCTTCCTCATCCACCATCCAAAACAAATACCCATTCGTCGGCTTAATCATCTGTGAAGGCAGCACATCAGGCAAAAATGGCCCTTTCAAGACCTCACGTAGTCGTTCCGCTTTGGATTTTCCCGCAACCAAAAACGCGATATTTTCCGCTGCATTAATGACGGGTGGGGTCAACGTCAATCGCCATGACTCCAATTTTTCAATATAGTGCCCAATCACCCAGCGGTTTTGTTCATGGATGGCGGCTGTACCGGGGAATAATGACGCGGTGTGCCCATCATCCCCCATCCCCAACAGGATGAGATCAAACACGGGCAATCCATTACCAAAAAACATCCGCAATTGTTGTTCATATTCCGCCGAGGCTTGCGCCGGGTCAATATCGCCGTGCAGGGAATGGATGTTTTCGGTCAGCAGCGGCACATATTGTAACAAAGCCTCGCGGGTCATCCGATAATTACTATCCGGGTGATCGGGTGGGACACAACGCTCATCGCCCCAAAAAATATGCACATGCGCCCATTCAATCTGGCTGGCATAGGGTTCACGTGCCAATAACTGATAGAGTGCCTTTGGGGTAGAACCGCCGGAGAGGGCCACTATAAAGCGACCCTGCTCCGCGATAGCGGGTTTGGAAAGCGTCACGAACAATTCAGCCCCTGCGTGGGCCAGTTGATTCGCGTCCGCATACCGACGAACTTCACTCATTTTTCGCCACCACTCGTCTGATTACCATTCATGCCCTCCAATTGCAGCCAAACTCGACCCCGCCCCATCAGGTCATCGGCTTCTTTTGGCCCCCAACTACCAACAGGATAAGTCACCAGTGGCGGTGCTTTGGGGGATGTCTCCCAACCATGAATCACCGGGTCAATGATCTTCCACGCATATTCAATATTGTCGCTGCGGGTAAAGAGGGTCGCATCACCGTTCAGGGCATCATGTAACAGACGCTCATAGGCATCGGGAATGAGACATTCGCCAAACGACGTGGCATAGTCAAAATCCATCATCACCGAACGTGTCACATTCGAATCGGGCATCTTAGCTTCAAATTTCAGAGCCGTGCCTTCATCCGGCTGGATACGGATGGTCAACACATTATTGGTAAAGCTCTCGTTCGTTGCGGTTTCAAACATACTAAGGGGTGGACGACGAAACACCACATTAATCTCGCTAGTCTTAGCGGCCATCGCCTTGCCAGAGCGCAAATAAAACGGCACACCCTCCCACCGCCAGTTATCTATATAGAGTTTTATGGCGGCATAAGTCGGCGTTTGTGAATTCGGCGTGACCCCCTCAATCGCACAATATCCGTCATACTGTGCCCGCACTGTGTCTTTGAGATGAACAGGCGGGATAGCCGCGAACACCTTTGTTTTTTCGTTCCGCAGTGAATCGGCATCCAATGTTGAGGGCGGTTCTTTGGTCACCAGCGCCAATAGTTGCAACAGGTGGTTTTGGAACATATCACGCACCACACCCGACTGGTCATAGTATCCGGCCCGATGCCCGACATCTACCGTTTCCGATACCGTGATCTGGACATGGTCTACATAAGTGCGGTTCCACACCGGCTCCAAAATGGTATTGGCAAAGCGGAGGAATAAAATGTTCTGAGCCGTTTCTTTACCGAGATAATGGTCAATCCGGTAGAGCTGCTCCTCTTTAAACACCTTATGTAGCGCCCAATTTAACTGCTGAGCCGATTGCAAATCTATTCCGAACGGTTTTTCGACAATCAATCGCCGCCAGCCGTTGCGCTCATCCGCCATGTCAGTCAGGCCGAGATTCTCCGCCGTCGGTATATATAACGAGGGGGCTGTCGAAAGATAATACAACCGATTGGCCTTGTTATCTTCAAGGTCATTCAGAAACTTGTGAAGTTCATGCACATCTTCCAGTTTGGTGCTGTCCCCGGCCTGATAAAAAATCGCCTCCGCGAACTTGGCCCACCTTTTTGCGTTATAGGTCGCCGCGCTAAATTCCTTGACCCCCTCCTCAACCTTGCTGCGAAAATCCTCATGTGAAAACGGTGAACGCGACACCCCCACCACCGAAAATTTCTCTGGCAGGCGGTGTTTTAGATAGAGGTTATACAAAGCTGGGATCAGCTTGCGGTTCGTTAAATCACCCGAAGCGCCGAAGATGACAACTGTGGTATGCCGGGTAGTAGTCATGATAACTGGTTTTTGCCCTCGTCTCTTATTCCGTTTTTATTGCGTGCCCGCCGAATTGATTTCGCATTGCCGCCAGTAGTTTGGCCGAATAGCTGTCTTCTTGCCGACTGATAAACCGCATCAACAACGACATAATGATGACCGGGGCAGGCACATCTTGGTCAATGGATTCAAACACCGTCCAGCGTCCTTCGCCCGAATCCGCCACCCAGCCTTTGATACCGGGTAATTCTGGATCAGCTTTAAGCGCATTAGCGGTAAGATCAAGCAACCATGAGCGCACCACGCTGCCATGCCGCCAAATTTCCGAAATCTGATACAGGTCGAGGCCAAATTCCTGCTTGGCCCGCATAATCTCGAAGCCTTCAGCATACGCCTGCATCAACCCATATTCGATCCCGTTATGCACCATTTTGACAAAGTGACCCGCCCCGCTTGGCCCGACATGCCCCCAACCCAAATCCGCCGCCGGAGCCAGTGTTTCAAAAATAGGCCGCAGCCGTTCCACTACATCGGGTTCGCCGCCGACCATCAAACTGTAGCCTTCTTTGAGTCCCCACACTCCGCCGCTTGTCCCCACATCAACATAATGCAGTCCTTTAGCGCGGATGGTTTCAGCACGGCGCATCGTTTCCTTATAATTGCTGTTGCCTCCATCAATAATGACATCCCCCGCCGCCAGTTTTTCGGTCAAGGTCATCACCGTTTTTTCGGTCGGATCGCCTGCCGGAACCATCACCCAGACCGTGCGAGGGGCTGTCAATTTCTGTGCCACCGCATCCAATGTGCGTGCGCCGATGGCCCCTTCGGCTTCAGCAGCACGAACAGCCTCTTCATTTAAGTCAAATGCGACAACCTCGTGACCACCCTGCAATAGGCGTTTGGTCATATTCGCGCCCATCCGCCCTAATCCCACCATTGCAATCTGCATAACCGCTGCTCCTTAGAAATATGCTGCGACATTAGATTGGACTCAACTTCACCGCCGAATGTTACGTATCCGATCCGCACCCGCCACAATTACCTCGGACGCAATGCCGATGAAAAAGCCATGTTCAACAACGCCCGTCCGTGCCTTAATTTTTTCGGCCAATTCAGCCAATGCACTCGCGGAAGCCAACGGCTCAAACTTGCAATCGAGGATGAAATTGCCTTGATCGGTCTTAAACAACGACCCATCCGACGCCATCCGCAGTTTAGGCTGTCCCCCCAATGCCTCCAAAAATGTCAGATGGGTAGTCCAGCCAAATGGGATGACCTCAATCGGCAGCGCAAAACGGGTGCAGAGCGCCGCTGACAGTTTGGATTCGTCCACCACAATGATTTCACGTTGGCTGGCCTGTGCCACGATTTTTTCGCGCAGCAAGGCCCCGCCCCCGCCTTTAATCACTTCCAGATGCGGGTCAACTTCATCCGCCCCATCAATCGTCAAGTCTACAACGGGGTGTTCTTCAAGGGTGGTAATCGGGATATTCAGCTTCCGTGCTTCGGTTTCGATTTGCTGCGAACAGGGCACCCCTAGCACATTTTTCAGTGTGCCATCCTGAATCAGGGCCGCAATCCGCCGAATGGCATGAATCGCCGTGCTGCCATGTCCCAACCCGACCACCATACCCGACTCGACCTGTTCAACGGCGCGTTCTGCTGCCTGTCGTTTTAATACATCTATATTCTGGCTCATACTTCGCTCAAAATTCCGCAATTCTTTGGATATAATGAATTGAGTTCAGTATACTCCCCCTCATTATTTTGCCCAATGTCACAGGACACGCCGTAATGAAACTACGCCCCCTCGGTACAACGGGTTTATCAGTCACCCCCATTGGTCTTGGTCTAGCGGCCCTCGGCAGACCGGGATACATCAATTTGGGCCACGCCGATGATTTAGATCATAATTACGATGTCACCACTATGCAAAACCGCACCCATGTGATATTGGACGCCGCTTGGCAGGCAGGTATTCGATATTTTGATGCGGCCCGTTCCTATGGTCGCGCTGAAGAATTTTTGGGCAATTGGCTGCAGGGTCGTTCGATACGCGCTGGGGATGTGACCGTCGGCTCAAAATGGGGCTACACCTATACAGCAGGCTGGCAGGTCGAAGCCGAACATCACGAAATCAAAGATCACACCCGCCCCGTTTTACAACGTCAATGGGCTGAAACGCAGGTCAACTTAGGCGATTATGTCCAGCTCTATCAAATTCACTCGGCTACCCCGGAAAGCGGCGTCCTGTCCAATCCCGAGGTATTGCACGAATTGGCCCACCTAAAAAGTCAAGGGATCAAAATCGGCCTCTCCCTCAGCGGCCCCGACCAATCGGAAACCCTCCGTTTGGCAATGGCGATTCACCTAGACGGCCTCCGCCTGTTCGATTGTGTGCAGGCCACCTATAATCTCTTGGAAGCTTCGGCTGGCCCTACGCTCCAAGAAGCCCATGCCGCCGGAATGGGGGTGATTATTAAAGAGGCGCTTGCCAATGGTCGCCTGACGCCGCGCAACCCCGAATTTGCCGATCCCACGTACCCTCTCATGCAACAGGCCACCCGCCTCAACACCCCCCTTGATGCTTTGGCCCTCGCCGCCGTGCTGCATCAATCGTGGGTGGATGTGGTTTTAAGCGGAGCCGCCACCCTCAACCATCTACAGGCCAACCTGAAAGCCCTTGACGTTCAGTGGGATGCGAAAGCAACTTTCGAGTTAGGCAAAATCACCGAACCACCCTCGGTTTATTGGAAACGACGAAAGACATTGCGTTGGAATTGAGTTAAACTTTTCACAAATTTTTGTGAGTTATGGAGATTTGCAGTGGTAACAGTTGAAATCCACCCAGATGCGATTGCAGCGATTGTGCATGGGTATCACGGCGCCCCCTTCGATGTTCTCGGCCCGCACAAGATTGATGAAAATAATGTGTCATTTAGGGCCTATTGTCCAACTGCCCAAGCCCTAACCTTGCTGCTTGGCGATCAACGCATTCCCATGAATCGCGTCTGGGATGAAGGTTTTTTTGAAGTCACCGTCGAAACCAGTTGGCCCGGCCCGCATTATCAGCTAGAGGCCGAAATCCATTACTCTACCCATGTGCAAACTGAAACCTTGTCTGACCCCTATGCCTTTCCCGGCTATCTCAGCGACTTTGACCTCTATTTATTGGGGGAAGGCCGCCATCTGGGGAGCTATGAAAAACTCGGCGCTCATCTTGTTGAAATTGAAGGGATTGCTGGGGTGCATTTTGCGGTTTGGGCACCCAACGCCTACCGTGTCAGCGTCATCGGCGATTTTAACTGGTGGAACGAAACCAGCCATCCCATGCAGCGGCGTGGCAGTATCTGGGAACTCTTTATCCCCGGCCTAAAAGAAGGCGCAACCTATAAATTCGATTTGCGTTCGCGCTTCAACGATTTCCACGCCCAAAAAGCCGATCCCTATGCCTTTGCTGCCGAAGTTCGCCCCAAAACTGCCTCGGTAGTGGCGAATCTGGAAACGTATGAATGGCAAGACAGTGCATGGATGGATAATCGTGCCAAAAGCGACACTCTCAAACAACCCGTCTCCATTTATGAGGTTCATCTTGGCTCGTGGCGGCGCAAAGCCGACAATGAGTGGCTGACCTATCGAGAACTTGCCGACTCGTTGGTGCAGTATGTCAAAGAAATGGGCTACACCCACATCGAATTGATGCCCGTCGCCGAACACCCCTTTGATGGCTCATGGGGCTATCAGGTCACGGGCTATTTCGCCCCGACGGCCCGTTACGGTTCACCTACCGATTTTATGTATCTGGTGGATCAATGTCACCAAAACAATATCGGCGTTATTTTGGATTGGGTTCCGGCGCATTTCCCCAAAGACGGGCACGGCCTCGCCTATTTTGATGGCACACATCTCTATGAACATGCTGATGCCCGTAAGGGTGAACACCCGGATTGGGGCACGCTCATCTTTAATTTTGGGCGCAATGAAGTCCGCAATTTTTTATTGTCCAATGCCCTGTTCTGGCTCAAGCAATACCACATTGATGGCCTGCGCGTGGATGCCGTCTCCTCGATGCTCTATCTCGATTTTTCGCGCCAAGAGGGTCAATGGTTACCCAATCAATATGGCGGCAAAGAAAATATTGAGGCGATTCACTTCCTGCGCGAAGTTAATGAAATCGTCCACAGCGAATCCCCCGGCGTGTTGATGATTGCCGAAGAATCTACCGCATGGCCGATGGTCTCCCGTCCCACCTATATCGGCGGCCTCGGCTTCACCTTCAAATGGAACATGGGCTGGATGCACGACACACTCGATTATGTGCAAAAAGACCCTGTCTATCGCCGCTATGCCCACAACCGCATCACCTTCTCATTGTTTTATGCCTTTAGCGAAAACTTTGTCCTCTCGCTCTCACATGACGAAGTGGTACACGGCAAAGGCTCGCTGATTAACAAAGCTGCCGGTGATTGGTGGCAAAAATTTGCGACGGTGCGTTTGCTGGCAGGTTATCAATATACTCACCCCGGCAAAAAGCTGAATTTTATGGGTCAGGAAATTGGTCAGTGGCGCGAATGGAGCGAAGAACGTAGCCTCGACTGGCATCTACTAGACGTACCGACCCATGCCCGCCTCAATCAATGGATGCGTGACCTCAACCTCTTTTACAAATCACAGCCTGCCCTCTATCAAAACGATTTTTCACCAGAGGGTTTCCGCTGGATTGAACCCAACGACGCCGATCAGAGCGTTTTTACCTATATCCGGTTCGCCGATGACAAATCCGAATTCATTGTCGTCGCCTGCAATTTTACCCCCATCCCGCGCTACCACTATCGTATCGGCGTTCCCGAAGCAGGCTACTATAAAGAAGCGCTGAATAGTGATGCAGGCATTTACGGCGGCAGCAATTTGGGCAACTATGGCGGGGTCAACAGCACTGAACAAACCTCACATGGCTTCCCACACAGCTTATCTTTGACCCTTCCACCACTCAGCATCGTGATCTTTAAGTTGGAGCAGTCAAAGCCACCAGCCGCAAAAAAAACCGCCAGCAAGCCGCCTAAATCAAAAACGCCTAAAGGCAAAGCGGAGTGAATCAATCATCACCTGACCATTACCACGACCTAAACGTTTTCAGCGATTGGGTCGAAGCAGCGGCCCGGCAGCAGTCACTTTTCCCAATGGCTGCTCCCGGCCCAATTACCCAACAGCGGCTGCGCGAAGTGCTTGGTTTTTGTGAAGGTGATGAAACCCCACTCCATGTCGAGGTTAGCCAGCGGTGGGCAAAAGATGGTCTAGTTGGTGAAGCCATTTCGTGGTCAGTTGGTTATGGCCCGCGCACCGAAGCATGGTTGCTAAAACCTGCCCATGCCAGCGGCCCTCTACCCGGCGTGGTTGCTCTATACGAACATGGTGGGTTCAAATATCTGGGTAAGGAAAAAATCGCCATTGGCCCAACCGACCCACCGCCTTTTATGCAAAATTGGTGGGACAAATATTACGGTGGACGACCCTTTGCCAATGCGCTTGCCCATGCAGGGTTCGCTGTCCTTATTCATGATCCGTTTTTGTGGGGTAGCCGCCGTTTTCCCCAAGACGTCATGCCCGACTGGACAACCCCAGCCTTCACCGGACTGCAAGATAGCAATTGGCTAAACTACGGCATCCCCTATGACATCGGCCTCTACAATTTCGCCGCTTCCCAACATGAACATCAAATCGAAAAACTCTGCACAGTCTTGGGGACGACACTTGCGGGGGTGGTCAGCCACGAAGACCGCATCGCCGTCAATTATCTGCGCTCAAGACCGGATGTAGATGCCAATCATATCGGCTGTGTGGGTTTGTCCGGGGGTGGGGCACGCGCCGCCCTTCTGCAGGCCACCCATCCTCACATGCACGCCACTGTGGTTGTGGCAATGATGGCCTCCTACGCCGAGATGCTCAATCGAGACGTCACCCGCCATACATGGCTACTATTCCCAAAGGGTTGGTCAAGGTTTGGCGATTGGCCCGACCTAGCCGCCTGCCGTGCCCCGTCACCCCTGATGGTTCAATATAATCTGGATGACGAGCTTTTTGCGCGGGAGGCCATGCAAGCTGCCCATCATCGGCTGTCGACCCATTATGAATCGGTTGGATATGCAATGGGGTATCAAGGCGAATTTTATGACGGGTCGCACAAATTTGACCTCGCCATGCAGCAATCTGCCTTCAAATGGTTAACCACCTGCTTAAAATCCTGACGGGGGGTATCAAGAATGGCCTAGCAGGGGTGGGCAAAAAGGGCGATATTGGAGATTTATTCCTGCTATCGTCCACTCAGCCACAGTATTGAGTTGCCCCAACACCGGAAGGATTCGAACCTTCGATAGAGTAACAGATTCTATAGGGGGAAGTCAGCCCGATAACCAACATCTGTCGGCCCACCAGTAATCACGATATAACAAAACCTATTTAAACGATAATAAAATATTTACGGCTCACTATGGCTCAATTTTCATAATATTGTCAAATCAGGAGCAGCAATCCGTCAGGCAAGCATCGTTTTTTTTCGACGTATCGCAGGTTATCATGTGCCGCTGTCCGAGTGGTGCATCTAAATATTGAGGCGTATATGAAACAGCGTGGATTTTGGCTTGTCTTGATTGCGGCGAATTTGTTGATTCTTTTTGTGGCCCTCCCAACGGCATGGAGCAGTCCCACCCGCCAATCCGCCCCCACGCCAACCTCGACCGCCACCGTTTTTGCCGAGGCCATTAACCCCGACGCCAATATCCGCAACCAGCCCAGTATCAACGGCGACCGCATCGGCACCATCCAACCCGGCGAATCCTATCCAGTGCGTGGTTATAATTTCGAGTGGCTGCTGATTGAATTTCCGGCCTCCCCCAATGGCTATGCGTGGGTACATCAAAGCGTGGTATCCTTGATAGGTGATCGTACTGGCCTGCCCCAAATTGACCCTGCCGCGCTGCCTTCGACCCGTCCCCCCACCAACACGCCGATTGAAAATGCCGCCACCATCACAACCACGCCGACCACCGAGCAACCCATCGTCACCCTAACCCCCACAGCAACCATTCCCGGCCTAGATTTTACGGGCCTACAACGCGACATTTTGACCTATTTGGCCTCGCGCGGCATCGTCCACAACGGCCCGAATAGCGTGGTTTCAATCTATGTGCAAGATTTGGAAACGGGCGCGGCGATGGGCATCCAAGAAAATGTGCTACAAAACGCCGTCAGCACCGCCAAAATCGGGGTCATTGCCAATTACTTCCGCTATATCTTTCAGCCGCCTAATCAAGATATGGAGTTCCGCCTAGCCGCGATGGTGGTTTGTTCGTCCAACGCCGACGCCAACGTCCTGATGGAATCTACCGACCCCGTTGACCCATTGAATGGCATCCGCCGCACGTCTGATACCTATTGTCGGGGTGGGGCGACCAATACCCTTGTAGATCGCCATTTCTGGATTGGCGACGCGGGGGATGGCGCTGTCCCTTCCGATTATTATGCTTCCGTCGGTGCGACCCCGTGCCCTGCCAATGCCGCCAGTCCAGTGGATACCTCGGTTGCCGCCGTGATTGACCCCCAATTGCACACCACCGCCGCCGATATGGGCCATTTTCTAAATCAACTTTACGAATGTTCCGAATTTGGCGCAGGCCTAGCGCAGATTTTCCCCGATGAAATCACCCAGACTGAATGCCAATGGATGATGAATTTGCTGCTCGGCACCAACTTCAACCACATGATGGAACTCGGTGTGCCGGAGGGCGTGCGGATTGCTCACAAAGTCGGTTATGGGGCGGAGGCGGCGGGTGATGCAGGCATTGTATTTTCCCCCGGCGGTGATTACATTTTGACCGTCTATATCTGGGATGACCGCCTCGATAATTTTGACTCCTACGCGCTGGCCCGTTGGATGGCGATTGGGGAGATTTCGCGTTTGGTCTACAACTTTTTTAATCCCGATGCACCGCTGACCATTATCCGTCCTCCCTCCAATTCAACGGGTGGGTCGGCCTGTGTGCTGCCCAATGACCGCGATGCCATTGATCTGAATGACCTTTCGATTGGGCGCTTTGATGCACAGGGCAACCCACTTTCCACCGCCTGTTATGATTGGCCCAACTGTCGTGCTTTTGAGGGCTGGACACAGTAAAAATGCGAAAGCTAATCTATCTACTTGTGGTTTTTGTCGCCTTAACATCAATTGAGGGTTATACATCTTCAATCGCATTTAGCCAGCAAGAGTTTTCTGAAATGGTACTTGCACTGGCTTGGAGTCCATCAGGCGAAATACTTGCGGTAGGACGTGTAAATGGTTTGTGGCTATATGATGGGGCTGGCAAAGAAATCAATCATCTTGCCCTTGATATGGTTAATTCAATAGTTTGGAATCCAGATGGCGCTCAAATAGCTGTATATGAATTTGCAACCATTAAAACGTATATCCTTGAAGTTCCGACCTTACAAATCGTAAATGACGAAATCCAAGCTAGTGGAAATGAAATTGATGTGCCTTTAGCTTGGAGTCCAGATGGAACGTTGTTGGCAGTTGCTGATCAAGATGAAATCATTCTTTTGGATACCACTACATGGAGACAAAAAGCCATTCTTCAAGGACATACACGAGAGATCGGAGCATTAGAATTTAGTTTAGATGGGTCAAAACTCGCTAGTGGGGGTTTAGATCAGACTGTACGAATTTGGGATGTCGCCTCAGAACGACAGGTAGACCTGATTACGGAATTTTCCGACTACGTTTTTGATATTCAATGGAATGCAGAAAATACGACTCTCGCCATTGCAGCGGGATCAATTCTGATTTGGGATTTAGAGAGGGATGAAGTCATAGCGGAGTTGCCTTTTTACTCATGGGACATTGATTGGCATGATAACTTACTTGCTGCAAGTGTTCAGAATCTTGGGGTTTTGATATGGAATATGGATACACGGGAAATTGTGCAAACCATCGAAACTGATTTTTATAATTTCTCAATATGCCTTACACCAGATGGGCAAAATATCACCTATTCAGATGTAGACTACCTCATTCAAACTACTCCGATAGACATGAATTGACGTTCGAATAGTTCCTCCACCCAAAGATTGTAGTTTTCGACATATTTAGGAAACGGGTATCTCGCGTTATACTCATCTCCGCGTGCTGCCCGTCGCCCACGTAACATTTCGCCTATTCCGACTGTCCAATCATTGGACACGTCAATGTCAACTATGAGGAGTCCCCTTCTTGACCACTCAATCACTCGATAACCGCGCCATCAATACCATTCGTTTTCTCGCAGTGGACGCCGTCCAAAAAGCCAATTCCGGTCATCCCGGCCTACCAATGGGCGCAGCGGCCATGGCCTATGTGCTGTGGACACGCTTCCTGAAACACAATCCTACCAACCCCAACTGGCCTGACCGTGACCGTTTTGTGCTTTCCCCCGGACACGGCTCGATGCTGCTCTATGCCCTGCTGCATCTGACGGGCTACGACCTATCGCTGGATGACCTCAAAAATTTCCGTCAATGGGGCAGCAAAACCCCCGGTCATCCCGAATATGGACACACCCCCGGCGTCGAAACCACCACTGGCCCACTCGGTCAGGGTTTTGGCAATGCGGTGGGTATGGCAGTCGCCGAAGCCTTCCTAGCCGCCCGTTTTAACCGCAACGGCCATAACATCGTTGACCATTACACCTATGCCATCGTCAGTGATGGCGACGTGATGGAAGGCGTCGCCCAAGAAGCCGCCTCACTTGCTGGACATCTCAAACTCGGCAAGCTGATTATGCTCTACGACGACAACCGTATCACCCTTGCCGCCCCCGCCGATGTCACCTTCACCGAAGATGTGCCCAAGCGTTTTGAAGCGTATGGCTGGCATACCCTCAAGGTCGAAGATGGCAATGATTTAGAGGCCATCGCCGCCGCCATCCAATCCGCCCAAAAAGTGACCGATAAGCCTACCCTGATTAGTGTGCGTACCGTTATCGGCTTTGGCAGTCCCAAAAAAGCTGGCACCCATCACGCGCACGGCTCACCGCTTGGCGCGGATGAGGTCAAGGCGACGAAGGTTAATCTCGGCTGGCCTCTCGAACCCGACTTCCTGATTCCCGCCGATGTGCAAGCCCATTTCCTGACCGCCGTCGAACGGGGTAAAGCTGCCGAAGCCGCGTGGCATAAAACATTTGCCGCCTATGAAGCCGCCAATGCCGATTCTGCCCTCCAATTTAAACAGGCGCAGGCAGGCCAATTACCCGCCGGATGGGATGCCGATATTCCCAAATATGGCCCCAATCCCAAAGGCGCGGCGACTCGCAACGCCTCCGGTCAAATTTTGAACGCCATCGCCAAACACGTCCCGACCTTTATGGGCGGTGACGCTGACCTTGCCGAAAGCACCAAGACCCTGATTGATGGCGAGGGCAATTTCGGCGTGGATGGCTACGATCAACGTAATCTACGTTTTGGCATCCGTGAACACGCGATGGGGTCAATTGCTAACGGCATGGCTCTGCATGGGGGTATCATCAAACCCTACACCGCGACCTTCTTGGTCTTTTCGGATTACATGCGCCCCGCCATCCGCCTCGCTGCCTTATCTGGTATCGAGCCGATTTTCGTTTTCACCCATGACAGCATCGGGCTTGGCGAAGACGGCCCAACCCACCAACCGGTTGAACATCTGGCGGCCCTGCGAACCATTCCCAACAGCATCGTGTTACGCCCCGCCGACGCCAACGAATCCGCCGCCGCGTGGAAGCTGGCAATGGAATACAAGGGCGGCCCGGTCACATTAGTCTTTACCCGCCAAAATGTGCCGATTCTGGAGCAGCCTGCTGTCTGGGAAGGTGTGCCAAAAGGTGGCTACATTCTGTCCGATTCCAATGGCAAGCCCGATGTTTTATTGATGTCCACTGGCTCCGAGGTTCAGTTAATCCTGAAGGCACAGGAGCTATTGGCCCAAGACGGCATCCAAGCCCGTGTCATCAGCATCCCCTCGATGGAATTATTCGAAGCGCAGGGTGCAGACTATATCCAATCTGTTCTGCCACCAAGTGTTAAAGCCCGTGTCGCTATTGAGGCAGGTGTCAAACAAGGCTGGCAGGAATATTTGTTAGGCGGGCACTTCATCGGCCTCAATCGTTTTGGCGCGTCGGCCCCCTATGAGCAAATTTATCAACATCTTGGCATCACTGCCGAAGCCGTTGTTGCTGCCGCCAAACAGCAAGTCGCCCTTCATCGCGCCTAACAGCATTTTCAGAGGTGACTTCAAACGAGGTCGCCTCTTAATCTAAATTCAGCACGGCGGTTTTAGCCCCGTGTACCAAAAACCTAACGAGTCTCATCAGGAGCAGCACCCTATGACAGGCAATCCCCCCGTAGATGTCCAGAAGTTCGGACAAAGCATCTGGTACGACAACATCAGCCGTCAACTCATCCAAAATGGCGAAATCAAGCGCATGGTGGATGAAGATGGTGTGTTGGGCATGACCTCTAACCCGACTATTTTTGAGAAGGCCATCGCCAATTCGACTCTCTACGACAGCGCCATCGGGCAAATGTTGGATGCCGACGCCAACAGCATTTTTGAGGCATTGGCAAAAGACGATATTCGAGCCGTTGCCGACATCCTGCACCCCATTTTTGACCGTACCAACGGCGCGGATGGCTATATCAGTCTCGAAGTCTCCCCATTGATCGCCAATGACACCACCACCACCGTGCGCGAGGCGTTCCGGCTATTTGAAATGGTAGACCGCCCCAATGTCATGATTAAAATCCCCGCTACTGACGCTGGCCTCCCCGCCATTGAGGAAGTCATTGCGGGCGGCGTCAACGTCAATGTCACCCTGATTTTCTCCGTCGAATACTATAAGCGCGTCACTGAAGCCTATATTCGCGGTTTGGAACGACGCCTTGCCCAAGGGCAGGATGTCACCAAAATCGCCTCGGTTGCCAGCTTCTTCCTCAGTCGCATTGACTCAATGGTGGACCAGCAATTAGACAGCAATATCCGTTCCGCACAGGGCCGTTCGTTGGATCGTGTCGCCGCCAACCGTAAATTGTTGGGGACTGCCGCCATTGCCAACGCTAAATTGGCCTACCGCGAATTTAAGCACATTTTCGAAGGCGCACGTTTCAAGCAACTGCGTGAGGCCGGGGCCCAATTTCAGCGTCCATTGTGGGCCAGCACCAGTACCAAGAACCCCACCTATCCCGATACCATGTACGTGGATACGCTGATCGGCGCTCACACGGTCAACACCGTCCCGCCGGAAACATTGGTCGCTTTCAAAGATCATGGCACCGCCGCCAACACCCTTGAAAAAGAGTTAGATAAGGCCGCCGAGGTCATGGATATGCTGGCCGAAGTCGGCATAGACATGACGATGGTCACCAACAACCTGCTGTTGGATGGGGTCGAAAAATTTGCCGCCTCTTATAACGCTCTGATGGAAGCCATCGAAGGCAAGCGTAAGATGCTCAAGGCGGGCATTATCAAACGGCAATCCGGCGTAATCGGTCAATATGAACCCAATGTGCGCGAAGAAATGGATCGTATGAAGGACGCCCCCAAGCATATTTGGGATCGCAACGCCGCATGGTGGAAACCCGAACCGCCCCACATGGAAGTCATCAAAAACCGCCTCGGTTGGCTGACGATTGCCGTTGATGGTCGCATTGACCGGCAGCGCCTGCACGACCTCCAAGCCAAAGCCCATAACAACTGGAAATATGTCGTCCTGCTCGGCATGGGTGGCAGCAGTCTCGCCCCCGAAGTGCTACGCAAGTCGTTTGGATTGCAGGCGGGTTATCCTGATCTGCTCGTCCTCGACAGCACCGTCCCCGCCACCGTCCAGCGCATCGAAAACACCATAGACCCTAAACAAACCGTGTTTATCGTCGCCAGCAAATCCGGCACCACCATCGAAACCTCGGTCATGTTCGACTATTTCTATGACAAGCTGGTGAAATTGGTCGGCGCGGACAAGGCCGGTCAGCATTTTATCTCCATCACCGACCCCGGCAGCGAACTCGTGACCCTCTCGGCGCAGCGTAAGGTCTACGCTGTCTTTGAAAATCCCGCCGATATTGGGGGACGCTATTCCGCCCTCAGTTATTTTGGCCTCGTGCCAGCCGCGCTATTGGGCCTCGACCTCGATACGATTTTTGCCCGTGCCGAGCGCATGACCGACGCCATTGATAAGGGTGTCTCCGCCAAAGGCAACCCGGCCCTGTGGTTGGGGGTCGTCTTGGGCACGATTGCCAAAGAAGGCCGCGACAAAATCACCATCATCGCCTCGCCCCAAATCGAAAGTTTTGGCGATTGGGCCGAACAATTGGTGGCCGAAAGCACAGGAAAAGAAGGCGTCGGTTTCCTGCCTGTTGTCGGCGCGACCGTCGGCCATCCCCACGACTACGATGATGACCGCATGTTCGTCTATATGCGTCTCGATAACGACCCCTCGCTGGATGAGCAGGTGCAAACGTTACGTGAGGCAGGTCATCCCGTCTACCTGCTGGAATTGCAGGATGCCTACGACCTAGCAGGTGAATTTTTGCGCTGGGAATTTGCAACGGCGGTCATGGGTCAGATGTTGAAGATTAACCCCTTCGACGAACCCGATGTGACCTCCGCCAAAAAAGCGACCAAGACCCTGCTCGATATTCATCAAAAAGAGGGCCGTTTCCCCGCCGAAAAACCCGTCATCTCCGAAGGCAGCGTCGCCCTCTATGCCGATGCCCGTACCGGCGAGATGCTCAATCGGATTTGCACCCAGCGCCATTATGACGGTGGTAATCTAGCCGGGATGCTGGCGGCATTTCTGAGTCTGGCCCGGTCTGGCAACTACTTTGCACTCTTGGCCTATATGGATGCCAACGACGACAATGAGACCGCTTTGGAAACGATTCGCCGTCGTCTGCGTCATGCCACCTGCCGCGCCGTGACCCTCGGTTATGGCCCGCGCTATCTGCATTCCACCGGACAACTGCACAAGGGTGGCCCCAACAACGGCGTGTTTATCTTGATTACGGTGGATGATGACGCCGAACTGCCCATCCCCGGTCAGCCCTTGAGTTTCAGCATTTTGAAACAGGCACAGGGGTTAGGTGATCTCGAAACCCTGCGTCAGCGCCACCGTCGTGTGGTTCGCCTGCACATCTCCGGTGATGTGAAATCCGGCCTCCAAACCATCATGGACGCCATCCAAGCGACCGAGGCGAAACTGATTTAATTTCGACAGGAGTATAGGGAAGGATTGCGGTTTGGCCGTGATTTTTCCCTTATCCACAAATGCAATTCTTCAACAAACTTTCGAGGCTCTCTGATAAACTGCTCCCACATACAGAATTTACTGTGCCACTCCCCCTCGAAGTTTGCCGGGAACGCCTCGAAAATAATTTGTATTTAGGAGTATTGCCGAATTGGTATCAGACTAGGCCATATCAAACCTATGAAACACACTTCGAGGATATAGACAGTGAGGCTTCCGATTTTTCTGTGTTGTTTGACGGGGAAAGATTCAAGGTCGCTGGGCATTTAGCCGTTTATCCGGGGTCATCAAAAACTTATGTTAAGGCCAACGTTTCAATGACCACCCGGGGAAGGCTGTTTTGGGTTGCTGATATTTCGCTCGGCCTTTTAGTTATTTTTATTTTGTTTGTTGATGAACTGTCAGGCATTGATCTTTTCCCCAAGTGGTTACAGATTGGCGCCTTGTGTATTATTTTTGCAATTTGGCTCCAGTGGGTCATTGGTTATCCATTATCTATATGGGAAAGATCAAAGAAATTCCTCCAAGCTGTAGAATTCACATTGAAATCAAATTAACACCGGAGGCCATAGCGAATTCAACCGCCCGCTCGTTCCCGTATCCACGCCAAATCCTCTGCCGAAAAATACCCCGGCGGTTCTTTCTCATAATGAATCAACCGTTCAAACCGCGCCACCTCATATGTTTTTTGAAACGCCTCTCCCAAATCTAATCGAATATCAGGGTCTTGATCCAGCAGCGGCACAGGGATAATCGGCAGCGCATCCCGAACCGACAGCAACCAAATTTCCGCAATCGGACGGCGTTTGGCTCGATGCAAAAAAATTGTGTAATGGCTCGGCGTTAAGGGCTGCATCGTTGGTAATTTTTGCCCCACCCGCAAAAAATCAATCTCAATCAAATTCATTCGGCTCTCAAGATAGGCCAGTCGCTTATTTAAATAGCCTTCACACGCCTCATTGCTAGGTTCTTTTTTGGCAGGAGAGAGGATTTCAATATGAGTCAGCGGTTGTCCGGTTTCGGGGTATCGAATTTCAACCCCCACCACTGTATACTCTTCCCATTCTGGCAATGTAACCGCCAAATAGGGCGTCGGCAGTTGCTCATTAATCAAATCGCAAAGCATCTGACCAAACCGAGTATGAAACATGCCCCAAAACGCTGGCTGTTCTAAATAGGGGTCAAATCCGGGAAATGGTGAATTCATCTCGTACCCCTTGACGGGCAAAACTAGATTCAGCACGGCGGCTTTAGCCCCGTGTTCGACCAATACAATAATTATATCAGGTTCGATATCCTACCCATGCCCATACCTACAACCATCATCACCAGCCCCCAGAACCCCAAAATCAAATACGTCATCGGCCTGCGTGACCGCCGCGAACGCCTGCAAAGTGGCCTCGTGTTGGTTGAGGGCCATGACGAACTATCCCTTGTGCTGGCAAGCGGCATCATCCCCACCGAGTTATTTTTTTGTCCGGCCCTGTTCCGCGACCCCGCCGAACGTAATTTGCTCAACCGCCTCGCCCACACCCGCCTCATTGAAGTGGATGAGCGCGTCTTTCAAAAAATCGCCTACCGTGAAAACCCCGATGGCTGGCTGGCAACCGTGCCTCTGCCGCAAAAATCGCTGGATGAATTGACCCTTGGCCCCGCGCCGTTTATCGTGATTGCCGAGGGGGTCGAAAAACCCGGTAATCTCGGTGCGATGCTGCGTACTGCCGATGCCGCCGGGGTGGATGCTGTCATCGCCTCCGACCCGCTGACCGATTGGGGTAATCCAAATGTCGTCCGTGCCAGCAAGGGCACATTATTCACCGTGCAGGTCGCCGAAGGTCGCCACGCCGAAATTGGGACATGGCTGAAGGGGCAGGGGATTCAGAGTGTCGTCGCCACCCCCGACGCGACTCTACCTTTTACCAAAGCCGATTTCACGAAGCCCATTGCGATTGTGATGGGGACTGAACACGAAGGCGTCAGCGAGGCATGGCTACACGCCGCCGATATTTCGGTCAGCATCCCCATGTTTGGCAAGGTTAATTCACTCAACGTCTCCGCCGCCGCCGCCTTGATGATGTATGAGGTCGTTCGCCAGCGCCATTCTTAAATCCAAGTTACGAACACTTGTTCCATTTTTCTCGCTTATATGGCCCCGCTTTGAATTCGTAACGGCCGTTACGAATTTATGGTTCTTATGCATAGAACATATAATCTATAATTCTACAATCTGCCCGGTATCCCGCTGCCCCCTGCGCCTAATCCGGAATCAGATTGTCATAGAGTTCCTCAAAGGCCCGTTCCAGCTCGCGGGCATCAAACTGGATTTGCATAATCGCCCTTGTCAACTCACTCGGCTGTTCAATGATGCGTTCGGCAATCAACCACTGCAATTTTTTGACCTCCATACTGTCTCGCTCATCCGGCACATATTTGGCAAACAGCCCTTCATAAGTCTTTTCGCCTTCTGCCAAATGCATCCGCATGATGTCCAGCAGTTCCCGGAATCGCATAATCCCCTGCCGGAATTTTTCAATTTCTTCATGACTAGCCATATCTCAGTTTCCCTTCTCCCATCGTACAAACGTCGCAGGCTCTAATACTCGCCCGGCGCTTTCCTCAATAATTCCGGCGGTCCCTGCCGAAAATGCCCCACCCCAACCGGCCACTGTTTTGCCAACCATTTGCTGTAAATCCGGCAAATCGGCTTGGGTCGTATAGGCGGTCAAAATCATAAACAACGGCTGCCTTCCCCACAATTGCTGGCATCCCGCCAACAAACGCGGCAAAGAATCGGCGAATTTCCAAATTTCTCCTTTTGGCCCATGCCCAAACGGCGGCGGGTCCAGCAAAATCCCCTCATAGCGACTGCCCCGTTTAACCTCGCGCTCCACATATTTAATGGTATCCTCAACAATCCAGCGAATCGGTTTATCGGCTAACCCCGCTAGTGTTTGATTTTCCCGCCCCCATGCCACCGTCGGCTTCGATGCATCCACATGGGTGACATGCGCCCCTGCCTGTGCCGCGACTAACGAGGCGAGGCCTGTATAGCCGAATAGATTCAACACACGAATCGGGCGGTCAGCCTTTTTGATGAGATTCGCCATCCAATCCCAATGGGTGGTCTGTTCGGGGAATACCCCCATATGCCGGAAGGGGGTCGGTCGGACATAAAATGAAATATCCCGATAGCGCATGGCCCACTTTTCTGGCAAGGTTTGGCGAAATTCCCACTGACCCTCATTTTTGTTGGGTCTCAGATGAAATTGGGCATGGGCCGCCGACCATTCCGCTTGGGGGAGGGTGGGTCGCCATGTCGCTTGGTCTTCGGGACGCACCAACCGATACGGGCCAAACTGCTCCAATTTGAGTCTGTTCCCGCTGTCCAATAGGGCATAATCTACCCAATCCGGCGAGTTAAGCATTAAGAGTGGCATATGAAAACCTTTTTTTGCGCGCAATAGTGCGAAATTGTCTTGACACCGCCCTCCTAGAATGATACTATTTTACTCTCTAAACGCGATCCCAACCCCAGACACCCTTGTATATCAAGGCTATGATCTGGGAATTGAGTGAAGTACATACGTTTGAGGCCGCCGATTCTTTGTAGAGGAGGTGGCCTCAAATCGTGCCAAAAAGGGATGACAGTCATAGAATTCGGAGATTGGAATGCCAACGATTAACCAACTGGTACGCAAAGGCCGTACCCCGAAGAAAAAGAAGAGCACCGCTCCGGCGCTGCAATATACTTTTAATTCTTATTCGCAGAAACGGACTCAACAGCCAAAAGGTGCCCCGCAAAAACGTGGTGTCTGTACGCTGGTTCGTACCATGACCCCCAAGAAGCCGAACTCGGCCTTGCGTAAGGTGGCCCGTGTGCGCCTCACCAACGGTATCGAAGTGACGGCCTATATCCCCGGTGAAGGTCACAGCTTACAAGAACACAGTGTGGTGCTTGTGCGTGGTGGCCGTGTGAAAGACCTACCCGGTGTGCGCTATCACATCGTGCGTGGCTCGCTGGATACCGATGGCGTCAAGAATCGCCAGCAGGCCCGCAGTAAATATGGTGCCAAACGGCCCAAGTCCAAGTAATTGTTGATTAGAGGACGGGAGTAAATCCAACTATGTCACGTCGTTCTAGACCTTCTAAACGACCCGTACTGGCAGATGCCAAATACAACAGCATGGCAATCACGATGTTTGTCAACCGCATGATGATGCAGGGCAAACGCAGCACCGCGATGCGTATTATGTACGATGCACTTGATATTGTGGAACAACGCGCCAAAAAACATCCGATGGAAGTTTTTGAACAAGCGATGCGCAATATTGCACCCGCTGTTGAAGTCAAGCCACGCCGTGTTGGTGGTTCGACCTATCAAGTTCCGATCGAAGTTGATCCAGCGCGTGGTCGCTCCTTAGCGATGCGTTGGATACTGGCTGCGGCTCGTGCGCGTAATGGGCGCAGCATGGCCGAAAAATTGGCCGCCGAATTGCTCGACGCCGCTAATAATCAGGGCAGCGCCGTCAAGAAGCGCGAAGATACCCATCGTATGGCAGAAGCTAACCGCGCCTTTGCCCACTACCGTTGGTAAAGCACCTAGCAAACCAAATAATTCTGAGGAATCTGCAAAAAACACATGGCTAAAAATGGCAAGCTAGATTTGGCGAAAGTTCGTAATATCGGGGTTATTGCTCACATTGACGCGGGCAAGACCACGACCACCGAACGCATCCTGTACTACACCGGCAATATTCATCGCATTGGTGAAGTACACGACGGCACCGCCACAACTGACTATATGCCGCAGGAACGTGAGCGCGGGATTACAATTACCGCCGCCGCGATTACCGCTGAATGGAAGGGGTACCAAGTCAACCTGATTGACACCCCCGGACACGTGGACTTCACCGCCGAAGTACAGCGCAGTTTGCGCGTTTTAGACGGTGGGGTGGTCGTGTTTGATGGTGTGGCAGGCGTTGAACCCCAATCTGAAACTGTCTGGCGTCAAGCAGATGAATATGGCGTGCCGCGTATCTGTCTTGTTAACAAGATGGATCGCGTCGGTGCGAACTATGAACGCTGCATTGAAATGATGAAAAAACGCCTTGCTGCCAAGCCCGTGCCGATTCACTGGCCCTATGGCGAAGGTTATGAGTTCAAAGGGATCATTGATCTCTTTAATGAACAGCTCGTGACCTATGGCAACGACCTCGGCACCGATATTAAGGTTGAACCAATCCCGGCTGAATTGAAAGAGTTGGTCGCAACCAAACGGGCCGAGATGCTTGAACTCATCGTGGAGAATGATGAATACCTGCTTGAGAAATATCTCACCGAGGAAGAAGTCAGCCACGAAGAATTGAAGGCTGGTTTACGCGCCGCAACGGTTGCTGGTCGTATCCAACCCGTGCTGTGCGGTTCGGCTCTCAAAAACAAAGGTGTCCAATTGTTGCTGGACGCCGTTGTAGATTTGCTGCCCTCACCGCTAGATGTGCCGCCCGTCAAAGGCAATCACCCGGATGATGAAGAGAAAGAACTCCTCCGTGGGCCTAGCGACGATGAACCAATGGCAGGTCTGGTCTTTAAGATCATCACCGACCCCTATGTTGGTCGTCTGGCTTTTGTGCGTGTCTATTCCGGTGTACTGAAAACTGGCACAACCGTTTCCAACAGCACCAAGGGCCGCCGCGAACGTATTGGACGTTTGGTTCGTATGTTTGCTGCCAGTCGCGAGGACATCGAAGAAGTTCATGCTGGCGACATCGCGGCGTTGTTGGGTCTCAAGGACACCTTCACGGGTGATACCCTGTGCGACCAAGATCAACCCATTGTGCTGGAAAAGATCAAGTTCCCGGCCCCGGTCATTCAGGTCGCTATCGAACCCAAGACCAAAGGCGATCAGGACAAGATGGGTGTGGCGCTGCGTAAATTGGCGGAAGAAGACCCCACGTTCCAGGTCTCGGTGGATGACCAAATCGGTCAAACCATCATCGCCGGGATGGGTGAACTACACCTTGAAGTGTTGGTTGACCGTCTGATGCGTGAATTTAAGGTTGATGCGACGGTGGGCCGCCCACGTGTGTCCTATCGTGAAACCATCACCAAACATGTCCGCATTGACACGACCTTCAAACGTCAAACAGGTGGTTCCGGTCAATACGCCCGTGTGGTGGTGGAATTTGAACCGATTCCCGAGGACGAACTCGAAAAAGTGGCAGGCCCATTAGATTTTCTTAATGAAATTCGTGGGGCATCCATTCCTAGCGAGTTTGTTAAACCAACCCGCAACGGTATTGCCGATGCGATGAGTGGTGGCGTAATTGCTGGGTATCCCGTCGTGGGTGTTCGCGCCCGCTTGGTGGATGGCGCTTCGCATGATGTCGACTCCAGCGAAATTGCCTTCAAGATCGCCGGATCAATGTGTTTGAAGGAAGGCGTCCAAAAAGGCGGCCCGATCCTGCTCGAACCCATGATGAAGATCGAAGTCGTCAGCCCGGATGAATATTCCGGTGACATCATCGGCAATCTGTCCTCCCGTCGTGCGATCATTCAAGGGATGGAACCACGCGGTGAAGGTGCTTCTAGCATCAAAGCAAGCGTGCCGCTGGCAGAGATGTTCGGATATGCCACCGATTTACGGAATATGACGCAGGGGCGCGGTAGTTTCTCGATGGAATTCGAGAAATACAATCCCGTACCCAACAGCGTTGCCGAAGAAATCATTAAAGGCAGTCGTTAATTTCGTGGGAGTGAATGCGGGGGTGGTGTAAAAGCCTCCCCGCAGCCCCACGAAATTTTTTGCCCGGTATAGATTAAATCCAAGTAAAAAGCAGGCAAAATCAGAGTAATTCAGGAGCAACAATGGCCCAGTTTGAACGCAACAAACCGCATGTAAACATCGGTACGATTGGTCACGTAGACCATGGCAAGACCACGCTGACCGCTGCCATTACCAAGACGCTGTCACTCAAGAAGATGGCGCAGTATATGCGTTATGATG